>CALCQV010000132.1 GCA_937894795.1 uncultured Bacteroidales bacterium | reverse complement strand
GATGAATCAGGACAAGTTTTTGATGGAAGAGATTGATGTAATTGTTGCAACAATTGCCTTTGGTATGGGTATTGATAAACCTGATGTTAGGTATGTGATACATCATGATATTCCTAAGAGTCTTGAAGGTTATTACCAGGAAACCGGCCGTGCCGGCCGCGATGATGGTGAAGGTAATTGTATAGCGTTCTATAGTTACGATGATATTCAAAAACTTGAAAAGTTTAATAAGAACAAACAAGTGGCAGAACAGGAAATAGCAAGCCAGCTCCTGCTTGAAACAGTTGCTTTTGCTGAATCATCAGTTTGTAGACGTAAGCAGTTGCTTCATTATTTTGGCGAAGTATATCATGAAGACAACTGTGGTAGTTGTGATAATTGTACACACCCGAAAACAAAGTTTGAAGGAATGGAAGCCGTTGAACTTGTTTTGGAGACAGTACTGGCAGTCAAGCAGTTGTTCAAGGCAAAACATATAATTGGTGTTATCACAGGGAAACTATCAGCCAATAATAAATCCTTCAAGCATAATCAGCTGGAGGTGTTTGGTAAAGGTAGTGATCATGATGATAAATACTGGAATGCCGTTATACGGCAAATGCTGATTGAACGTCTTTTGGTAAAGGATATTGAAAATTATGGACTTCTAAAGGTTACGCCAGAAGGACAGAAGTTCTTAAAGAAACCCCATTCAATAATGCTGACTCGTGATCACGATTACGAGAATGCTGAAGAAGAAGATTTCTTTGCCGGAGGAGGTGTTAAAACAAGCACTGCCGATAAGGTTCTATTTACAATGCTCAAGGATTTGAGAAAGGAGATATCGCGGAAAGAGAACCTGCCTCCGTTTGTTATCTTCCAGGATCCTTCGCTTGAAGACATGGCTATTCAGTATCCTATAACCGTTGATGAATTAAAGCAAATTACCGGTGTTGGATCAGGAAAGGCAATAAAATATGGTGAACCATTCCTGGAGCTCATTAAATCATACGTTGAGGAAAATGAAATTATCAGGCCGATGGATATGGTTGTTAAATCGGTAGTCAATAAATCAGGCCTGAAAGTTTACATAATTCAGAATATTGACCGGAAGATATCGCTTGAAGACATTGCCATAGCCAAGAACATGACCATCAGTGAACTTCTTACTGAAATAGAGCGAATAGTGTCATCGGGTACCAAGCTTGACCTTAGCTATTATGTGAATGAATATGTGGATCCTTATCACCAGGAAGAAATCTATGATTACTTCAGGGAAGCAGAAAGCGATTCAATAAATGATGCACTGGTGGAATTAGGTGAAGATGAATTTACAGAAGATGAAATCCGGCTGATGCGAATAAAATTCATGTCAGATCTTGGTAATTAACTATTTTTATTTTTCACCATTGACACACGAAAGATAATAAACCTGAACTTTGTAATCTGATAACGATATGGCCATACTGCAGCAGTAATGGCATAAGCCAGGAATTATAATAAACTTTGTAACAAAATAACAATCGACCATGGAGGAAGAAATCTTATTGAATGTGAGCCAACCTGAAAAGCCTAAAAGTAATCTGAATCTTGTATTAACCATTGTAAATGCAATACTGTTAATAGGATTGATCATATTGTACTTTATAGTACTTAAAGCTGACAAACAGCCTACAGCCGCTATACAGAAAGCTTCGTCAGGCAGTGTTTCACTTGCCTATGTCAACAGCGATACAATCCTTGCCAATTACCTGCTCGTTAAACAGATGCGTGATGAACTTGAGAAAAGCTCTGCCCTGTATGAGAAAGAATTACAGAATAAGCAAAGTGCATTTGAAAAGGATGCTGCTTATTTCCAGGATCAGGTTAATAAGAAGACCATATCTGATGCTTCCGCCCAGGAAGTATACAGTAGCTTAATGGCTGAGCAACAGAAGTTGTATGATCTCCGCGAAAAATATTCCTCTGATCTGGCAAGAAAGGAATTCGATATGAATCAATTACTGCTTGATAGTCTCAATAATTTTCTGGCTAGATACAATAAGAAGATGAATTTTGATTACATCTTCTCATATAACAAGGGTGGAAGTATTCTTACTGCCAATGACTCACTTGACCTTACAGATGAAGTCATTCAACTCTTGAATGCCGAATTTGAAAAGAAAGAAAAGCAATAATGAAACCCGCACTTTTTTGTTTGTTGTCGCTTTGTGCTATTCTGACTTTCACTCAGTGTAAACAGGATGAATCAAAGAAGCTCAGCAAGGAACAGATCATTGATCGTGAAACAATGATTCACCTTATGGCTGATATGGAAATTACAGAAGCAGCACTGAAATTTAAACAGACAAAATTGAAGTATGATAGTGTCAGAATACTCTCAAATAGGGCATTCGACTCCCTTTATCTTTATTATAACACCACTCCCGAGCTTTTCAAAGAGAATCTAAAGCACTATCAGTATGATATGGAAGATTTTCAGGAAATGCTGGAAGAAAAGATCAACCTGATTTCACGAAAAAACGATAGTATAACACTTGAGCCTACTAAGATTGATACTACCGGTATTAATAATAAAGGGAAGAGTAAAGATAAAAAGGGTATTGACAGCAGCAAGACAGTAAAAGCTAAATTGAGATCAGTTCCTGAAAAGAAATAGCAACATTCTTAATGACTGCCGTTTCTTTGTAAATTCATCGGAATTTCTGATAACCGTTATTTTGTGGCCACTGCCACAAAATCTTCACTATCACCACCACCCGTTATGGTATATTCCCAATCCATTCTGTCAGATGAGGACATGGCGCCTGATCCACTGATGGTCATGCCGGGGTATATCTCTTGTGAAGGGATGTAAATGTTGTTGCTGGTTACAATACCATAAGCACTTACCGAATAACCGAAGTTCCCCATATTTTTCAGCAAGACCTGTGAAGAATTTGAAGGATCATAACTGATGGTGACTGTGAAGCTGGTTGACCGTGAAGCAGGTGACTCTGAAAAGAGCCATGTGCCAAGAAACTTATCCCTGCTATCACCTGAAATTGGATCGAGATCTTCATCCAGCACGCATGAATTTAGTATAACAAGAAACGAGAAGAGAATGGCAAGTCGGGATTTGAGGTTCATGGCTGAGGTTATTTCATGAGTAGTTTTAATTGTTTCCTGGAGTTAAGAATAAACTTAAATTCTCTATACAACTATAAACAAAAAATATACCAAATAATTACTTGAGGATATGGATTCCAATAATCTGAAATGAGGAATGAGGTTAAACTGTGAACAAAAACTAATATCTTAATGCATTAAGACGTTCTACAATATTTGTTGCCAGGCGGCTGGCACCAATGCGAAGCAGATCTTTTGAAAGCCATTGCGGACCTAATATTGATTCAACGAGCTTAATATAAATAATAGCTTGTTCGGGTGAGGAGATGCCACCTGCGGGCTTAAAACCAACAATTTTACCAGTTTTTTCGTAAAACTGCCTGATAGCGCTCAGCATAACATAAGCTACTTCAGGTGATGCCGCCTGTGCTATTTTACCTGTAGAGGTTTTAATAAAGTCAGCACCAGCCTTCATAGCAATCATTGATGCATCAAACACTGCATTCAAATCTCCTATTTCACCTGTCTCTAATATTACTTTTAAATGAACCTTGCTGCAAATTTCCCGAATGGAATGGATTTCATCAAAGACTTCAATGTAATCGCCATTAAGAAATTTACCTCTTGAAATTACCATATCAATTTCATCAGCACCTTCATCAATTGCATACTGGATTTCAGCAAGTTTAATATGTATCGGCGATTGTCCGGAAGGGAAGGCCCCTGCAACACTGGCTACATTGATTGAAGTGCCGCTCAGCAATGATTTTGCCTGACGAACAAATACCGGATAAACGCATACTGCAGCTACATTTGGAAGGCCCTGAGCCTCAAAGCTTCCAGCCTTGTTACATAAGTTAGTAATAGTGCTTTCATTGTCGCTTCCTTCCAGAGTTGTCAAGTCAAGAATGCTCAATGCAAAACGAAGCACATCAACCTCTGAACTAAAAAACTGTGAATTACTTTGTGCTATCTTATTTACACTTGCTGATACAGCATCCTGGCTGAAAGGTTTAATCCGTGGCATTTTCTATTTTTATTGACAAAAATAGTGATTTTTATTTTTGCGTTCCGTGGTCTGTCAGTTTAATCAACTTCTGATGGGTCCCATCCAGTGGCAAGTCCTGCATTCAGATGGTCAAGTATTTCCATATCTTCACTTGTTATCTCGAAATCAAAAACCTGAATATTTTCAGCTATTCTTGAAGTCACTGTTGATTTTGGAATAACGGCAAAACCATGCTGAATGCACCATCTAATTAAAAGTTGGGCAGCATTCTTTTTATATTTGGCCGCCATTTTAATAAGCAACGGTTCTTTAAGCTTTTCACCTTTGGTTAAAGGGCTATAAGCAATGGGTAGTATATTATTCTGCCTGCATTTATTGATAGTATCAATGCGGTTCCCAAATATATATGGATGTAATTCAATCTGATTAACTGCAGGTGTGATTTTACAGTAACCAAGTAGCTCCTCCAGATGATGTGACATATAATTACTAACTCCAATGGCTCTGCATTTGCCATCATTGTACAAAGTTTCGAGGGCTCTCCAAGTATCTTTACGTTTACTGATTACAGGCCAATGGATTAAGTATAAATCAAGGTAATCAAGATTCAGTTTATGAAGGCTTGTCTGGAAAGCCCTGATAGTTTGATCATATCCCTGATCTGAATTCCATACTTTTGAGGTTACAAATACCTGTTCGCGGGGAATAATACCTGAGTTTACAGCATTGCCTACAACTCGTTCATTATTATAAATTCTGGCTGTGTCTATATGCCGATAACCAATACTAATAGCATACTCAATTGCCTTTTGCGATGATTCACTATCAGGCATCTTGTAAACGCCTAATCCGGCTACCGGAATCTTAATACCATTATTTAATGTGAAAACACGGAGACTTGACATTATTTTCAATGATTATTTATACCGAATTCCAATTTTATAGAAGTTAACAACAAAAATACATCATAAAGTATCAAACGGATAAACTCCTAACTTAGCAAAAAAAATATCAGTCAAATGAAAGTTGCTGTTTTTGGCAGAATGTTCACTGATGATAGGTTCAGTTACATGCAGTTACTTATTGATAAACTGCAGAATGAAGGTGTTTCAATTATGATATCTGATGATTTCTATGAATTCATCAGAACCGGAGTAGTTATAACCCAGCCTGTCACAACATTCAATAAGCAATCAAATTTATCCGGATTAGTCGACTATCTGATATCTGTCGGTGGTGATGGAACAATGCTTGATGCGATTACTTATGTTGGGAACTCAGGTATTCCGGTAATGGGAATTAATTTGGGCAGGATGGGTTTTTTATCTGCCATACACCGTGATAATATTGCTGAAGCCATTGATGCCCTGATACATAAAACCTACAGAATTGACAAGAGATCACTGTTGCGATTGGAAACTGACAGCAATCTTTTTGGAGAATACAACTATGCATTAAATGAACTGACAATTAATAAAAAGGATACAGGATCAATGATTCTTGTATCGGTATATGTTGACAATATTCTCTTAAATGCATATTGGGGTGACGGAGTTATCATTGCAACCCCCACAGGTTCTACTGCTTATTCATTAAGCTGCAACGGGCCAATACTATCACCCAGCAGTGAGAATTTCGTAATTACACCTATTGCTACGCACAATTTAACCGTGCGACCGGTCGTTATTCCCGATAAGAGTGAATTAAGAGTCAAAATTGAAGGGCGTAAGTCGCAATTCCTTGTAGGGCTTGACAGTAGATATGAAACCATTGATGCTGACACAGAAATGATAGTCCGAAAGGAGAATTTCCAGATAAACCTGGTACAATGCCTGAATGACAACTTCTTCACTACCATCAGGCAGAAACTTATGTGGGGACGTGATATTCGCATCTGAATTGGCCATTAATAGCTTACTTTTTATTTCAGCCGGTTTTTTTGCTATTTTTGCAAACTCAAATAAATGTTTATCAGCCGATAAGTTGTTATATTTATTATTTTATGGACGTTAATGCGCTCAACATGAATCAATTTTCGGCTTCAGCTATTATGAAATCATTCATTCTTCCTTTGTTGTTGCTTTTTGCACTTGCCGTAAAAGCGCAAAGCTATGGTGAGATAGGAATCTTTGGTGGCGGATCATACTATGTGGGTGATCTTAATCCGGGCAAGCATTTTCAAATGACAAAACCTGCTTTCGGAGCATTTGTCCGCCATAATTTTAATGAGAGGTTAGCTATAAAGGTTGCCGGTTCTTTTGGAGTTGTTGAAGGTGATGATGCCATCTCGAAGGCAAATATTGACCGGAATCTTAACTTTAAAAGTAATATTACCGATGTCTCTGCCACTTTTGAAATTAATTTCTTTGAATATTTTATTGGGAGTCTGAGGCATTATCTTACACCTTATATGTTTGCAGGAGCCGGTATCGTGGCTTTTAATCCCAAAGGACTTTATGATGGAGAATGGTATGAACTGCAACCTATGGGGACAGAAGGACAGTTGAGTGAACTCTATCCTGATCGTGATCCTTACCGCAGGTTGGCTTTTAGTATTCCTTTCGGGGTGGGGGTTAAATACAGCTTAAGTGATTTTATAGGGATATCTTTACATTGGAGCATGCACAAATCATATACTGATTATCTGGATGATGTTAGCAAGACTTACTATCTTAACCTGGCTAACAGCAGTCCCAGTGATACCGGCATCGAAGGGTTATTATCTGATCCAACGCTGGCTCATAACAGCGGAATGCAGCGTGGTAACTCACAAAACAATGATTGGTACTCCTTTGCGGGTGTCAGTGTTTCAATAAAATTCAATTACACAGGCCATAAAAAGTGTCTTAACACTTTTTTGTAAATGGATTAACAATAATTAACAGCAAAGAACCAACGTTTTCAATATATCTGACTAATTTTATTTCCTGATTCGAACCCATGGATCTTAAGAGCAAAATAGATACTACACGATTACCGAAGCACGTTGCCATTATAATGGATGGGAATGGCCGATGGGCTAAAAATAGAGGAGAAGCCAGGGTATTCGGACATCAACATGGTGTTGAATCTGTACGTCAGGTTGCAACAACAGCCGCTGAATTAGGGATTCGATACTTAACATTATATGCGTTTTCCACTGAAAACTGGAAACGCCCACAGTATGAAGTTGATGCTTTAATGGATTTACTGGTACATACGTTAAGTGATGAGCTTGAAACATTAATGAAGAATAATATCAGGTTAAAAGCTATTGGTGATCTATCAGGCTTGAAAACTGATTGCTACAATCAGCTTCTGCAAACTATGGAACGTACTGCAGGAAATGAAAGAATGGATCTCATTCTGGCTCTTAATTACAGTGGCCGGTGGGAAATAACAGAATCCGCCCGTAAAATAGCCTCTGAAGTTGCAGCCGGAAATCTTAAACCAGAAGATATAACCGGTGATACCATAGACTTGTATTTAAGTACCGTTGGTATTCCTGAGCCTGAGCTACTTATACGTACAGGTGGTGAAAATAGGGTTAGTAATTTTTTATTATGGCAAATAGCTTATTCGGAACTTTACTTTACTCAGGTTTTTTGGCCTGACTTCAGAGATAAGGACTTATATGAAGCTATTATTGATTACCAGAGCCGTGAACGTCGGTTTGGAATGATTAGTGAACAAATAAATCAAGCATTCGATAAATGAAATTAAAACATCGCCTCCTTACAATTGCCCTGCTCTTTATTTGTCTAACAGCTTCAACGCAAATTCCTCTGGGCGATGATTTGAATCAATTCGACTATTCCTATCCTAAAGAGTATATTATTGGGGGTGTAACAGTAACCGGTGTTCAGTACCTTGATCATAACGTTATTGTTATGCTCTCCGGACTTCAAGTGGCTGATAGAATTGAAATACCGGGTGATAAAATTCGTAAAGCCATTGATAAATTATGGTCGCAAGGCTTGTTTGAAGATATCAGCATTACTGCTTCAAAGATATCAGATGACCTGATATTCCTGAATATCAACTTAACGGAACGTCCCCGATTATCAAAATTCTCCTTTAAAGGTATCCGCAAGTCGGAAGCCGATGATTTGCGTGAAAAAATTAAACTCGTCAGGAATGATGTGGTCACTGAGAATGTCATCATTCGGACATCCAATATCATAAAGAAACATTTTACCGACAAAGGTTTCCTGAACACTGTTGTCAATATTGAGCATACCCGTGATTCTTCCATAACCAACGATGTAAGTTTGGTTATCAACGTGGATAAGGGATCAAAAGTGAGAATTAACAAGATTAATATCATTGGTAATCATAAACTGACTGACACACAGCTTAAAAAAGCACTTAAAGAAACTAAAGAGAAAGGGGCAATTCAACCATTCAGGATTATTGACAAGTTTATCTTTGGCTTGCCCGGGAAACTGCTTACTTTCAACACCGACTCAATAATAAATTTTACAACTAATACCGTTAACGACCACTTGAAATTCAGAATTTTCAAAGCATCCAAGTTCATTCGTGAAGATTATAAGGAAGATCTGAATTTACTGGTAGCCAGATTTAATAATGATGGTTTCAGAGATGCTGTGGTTCTTAGAGACAGTGTATATCCTGCATCTGATGGGAAGAATGTTAACCTTGATATTTATGTTGAAGAAGGAAATCGTTATTACTTTGGCGACATTAAATGGATAGGTAATACAAAATATACGGCAAAGCAGTTAGGCGAGGTGCTTAAAATCAGAAAGGGTGATGTTTATAATCAAAGCGAGTTGGAAGCCAATCTCAATTACAATCCTAATGGAATAGATATCAGTACGCTTTACCTTGATGATGGATATCTCTTTTTCTCCATTGTTCCTGTGGAAGTGAATGTAGAGAATGATACCATTGATTTGGAAATGCGTATCAGAGAAGGAAAGCAGGCTACCATCAACAAGGTTTCTGTCAAAGGGAATACCCGTACCAATGACCATGTTGTGATGAGAGAGTTGCGCACCCGACCCGGTCAGTTGTTTAGTCGTTCAGATATTATTAGAACTACCCGTGAGCTTGCACAGTTAAGATATTTTGATCCTGAAAAAATTGTACCAACCCCTATTCCAAATGCTACTGATGGAACGGTTGATATCGAATATAAGGTTGAAGAGACTTCTTCTGACCAAGTGGAACTATCTGGTGGTTGGGGTTATGGACGTGTAGTAGGTACATTGGGGCTGTCATTTAATAATTTCTCAGCTCGTAATTTGTTTAATCCAAAAGCGTGGCGTCCAATACCAACCGGCGATGGTCAGAAACTTAGTGTTCGTATGTCATCATACGGAAAAGGATATGTAAGCTACAGTGCTTCTTTTACAGAGCCTTGGTTAGGTGGCCGTAAACCAAATTCTTTCAGCGTCAGTTATTACCACTCATTATTCTCTAATGGATTATCAAAAGACAATGAAAACTATTATTCATTTGTCATTGATGGTTTATCGTTTATGTTAGGTAAGCGACTAGAATGGCCCGACGACTTCTTTACCTTGGTTCAGCGTATTTCGTTACAAAACTACAACCTTAGAAATTACAGCAATATTTTTGCTTTCGGCACGGGTACAGGCACATATCGTAATTATAGCTACGGCATAACATTAGGCCGTAATTCTGTTGATAGTCCCATTTTCCAACGATCAGGTTCTGAAATCTCATTAAGCCTTGATGTTACACCTCCATACTCTCTCTTTAACGATAAGGATTATAAAGCAATGGATGAAGATGATCGCTTTGAGTGGATTGAATATCATAAATGGAAATTCAATGCCTCTCTATATCGTCAACTCGTTGGTAATCTGGTATTAAGTGCGCGAGTAAAATATGGATTTCTAGGTCTTTACAACAGTGATATAGGAGTAACACCTTTTGACAGGTTCTACCTGGGTGGTGATGGGCTTTCAGGAACTACAAATATGGACGGCCGCGAAGTTGTCGGTATGAGGGGTTATTCAAATGAGAGCTTAACGCCTGATTATTATATGAACCGTAATATCGGAGGTACAATATATAATAAGTCAACACTTGAATTACGGTACCCGCTTTCACTTAATCCCAGTGCAACTATTTATGCTCTGACTTTTGTTGAAGCAGGTAATTCATGGAGAGAATTTAAAGAATTCAATCCATTCTCTCTAAAGAGGTCAGCAGGTGTTGGTGTTAGAGTTTACCTGCCTATGTTTGGTTTGTTAGGACTTGACTGGGGATATGGTTTTGATGAAATACCCGGTATCCCTACTGCAAACAAAGGACAGTTCCATTTTTCAATCAATCAGAGTATAGATTAATATCACAATTACCCGGCATGATAAATTATGGCAGGTTTTTTGATAGCGATAAGTAGTTAAATAAGTTATCTAATCAAAATATTCACCTCAAAAAAGACGGAGGAAACAATGAAACGCTTTCTATTAATAATTGCGGTAGTTATTATGGCAGCTTCAACAGGTAAGGCGCAGAAGTTTGCATACATTGATAGTGAATTTATCTTGGAGAATATTCCGGAATATGCAGATGCAAAAAAGGAAGTAGATGAACTTTCAATTCAATGGCAACGTGATATAGAGGCAAAATTTGCTGAAATTGACCAGCTTTACAAGAAATTCACTGCCGAAGCTGTGCTATTACCCGATGATATTAAATCAAAACGTGAGCAAGAGATCATCGATAAGGAAAAGGCTGCAAAAGAACTCCAGAAACAACGCTTTGGAACCGATGGCGATTTGTTCAAACGCAGACAGGATCTGATTAAACCTATTCAGGAAAAAATTGCTGCTGCATTGGAATCATTGGCAACAACTGAAAACTATGCTGTTATATTTGATAAAGCAGGCAGTGTTTCAATGATGTATGCCAATCCACGTTACGACATCAGCGAAGAAGTGCTTGATAAAATGGGTTATTCCTATAAAACAAGGCAGTAACAACTTTAGCTGTTTTATCTTTGGTGCGATAATTTTTATATTTCACTTTAATTGCTATTTTTGCGAATCATTTTAAACCAAACCTTTAACCGAGTACAATGAAACAAATAATTAAGATTTTTCTGGTAATAATTATCGCAGGCACCGCATTGCAGAGCAGTGCTCAGAAAGCGCAGAAACTTGGCCATATTAATTTTGCCCAGCTTTATGAACTCATGCCGGGTCAGGATAGTATCAGAGCAGAATTTACTAAATTCCAAGAACAATTGCAGACCCAATTCCAGGCAATGCAGACTGAGTATGAGAATAAGCTAGCCGATTACCAGGCAAATCAGGCTACTATGTCAAGTATTATCAAACAAACCAAAGAAAAGGAGATACTTGACCTGCAACGCCGCATTCAGGAATTCCAGCAAACAGCCCAGGAAGAGCTTCAGAATAAAGAAAGTGAATTGACTGCTCCAGTCATTGAGAAAGCTCGTAATGCCGTTAAAGATGTCGCTAAAGAAAATGGTTACACCTTCATTTTTAATTCAACTGAAGGCCTCCTGTTATACTCTGAAACAGCTGACGATATTATGGCTCTTGTAAAGAAGAAATTAGGCCTCAAATAATTGCCTGACAATCTTACTTAAAAAAGGATGCCGCAACTGCGGCATCCTTTTTTTTATCATTATATAAACCAGACCGGAACGAATATTTTGATTAAAAGTAGAATTACTTATAATTCCTTACCTTCATCTATGGATTGTACTTCTTTAACAGGGAAAAATACCGACGCCAGAATACTTACTGCCAATAATCCAAAAATAACCAGTAAAGAAGTCATTATTGGAATTTTATAGTCAGTACCCGACAATAACATTTTGATACCAACAAATGAAAGAATGGCAGCTAATCCATATTTGAGGTAAGAGAAATATTTAGTAATGCCGGCAAGGGCAAAATAAAGAGCTCTTAAACCTAGGATAGCAAATACATTTGAAGTAAAGATTATAAAGGTATCCTTTGAAATAGCCATAATTGCCGGTATAGAATCCACTGCAAATATTAGATCAGTGAATTCTACAATAAGCAGAACTATAAAAAGGGGAGTTGCAAATGTTTTAGCATTGATGCGAACAAAGAATTTGCCACCATGCATATCCTGGGTGACCGGGAAGAATCGTGTAAATAGTCTGACCAAGGGATTTTTATCGGGATCAACATCAGCTTTATGTGGCTTAAGCATAGCAATACCTGAATAAATAAGGAATGCACCAAACAGATAAATGAGCCAATGGAATTTCTCTAATAGGGCCACACCGGCAAAAATGAATACCGCTCTTAAAATCAGTGCACCAATGATACCCCAGAATAGCACCTTATGTTGGTACTTGGTATCTACATTGAAAAAGCCAAAGAGCATGATGAAGACAAACAAATTGTCGATGCTTAAGGATTTTTCTATAAGGTAACCGGCAAGGAATTCCAATGCCTTAACCTTACCCATATAGTAATATATGAATACATTGAAAGCAAGTGAAAGGATTATCCATACGGCACTCCATGTCAGGGCCTCTTTCAGCTTGACCTCGTGTGCTTTCCTATGAAAAACACCTAAGTCCAAAATCAGCATCAACAATACTAATGCTATAAAACCAGCCCACATATAACCGTTTACTTCCATATTTATGATTGTACTTGTTTACGTTTCTTTTTCCAGATTATGTATCCTATGCCAATTGCAATCAATATCACAATACCCCAGCTGATTTCAGCATAATACAGTTTCCATACTTCTTCATTGGCTCCGAAGAAATAGCCGAGTCCTGCCAAAACCAAAGTCCATAGTCCGGAACCCAGGAATGTATAAAAGAGAAAACTATGCAGAGGCATTTTAACAAAGCCGGCAGGAAGTGAAATAAG
Organism: uncultured Bacteroidales bacterium; assembly: GCA_937894795.1. Lineage (GTDB taxonomy): Bacteria > Bacteroidota > Bacteroidia > Bacteroidales > Lentimicrobiaceae > Lentimicrobium. The sequence continues at coordinate 32,949 of CALCQV010000132.1, read as the reverse complement.
TTGCCTGATAACCGGCACCAGTCGGCCAAAGAAAGTAGAGGCGCGATCGTATTTTGCAAAGTAATTCTCTGCCCGCTGTATCTGCTCAGGCTTGATCATCAGTAACCGGGCAGCTTTTGTACCGGCCAGGCGGTATATTAAAGGGCGGCCCAGATAATAGGCAATATAGTAATTGAATAAAGCACCTACCAAACTTCCTGCAACACTTGCAAAAATAACAAGCCAAATGTCCATCTTGCCCTGTGCAGCCAGATATGCTGCAGGTGGAACTACCACTTCTGATGGAAATGGAATAAATGAGCTTTCGATGGCCATGAGTATGAAAACACCCCAATAACCCATTCCTTGGGTAATAGCTAGTAGAGCATCAACTAATTTAATTAACATGGAAGTGAAAATTTAAAGACAGATTATATGCTGTGAGGGTTAATATTAACAGGATGCAAATGTACGAAAAACAGACATCGGAAATATGCCCCGGTGTCTGTTTTTATATTCTGATGATTAGGTCTTCAGTATCATAGAATATTATGAGCTTCTTAGTCTCTTCTAAGAAAGATCATAATATAATACATCAGTGTTGCCAGTGATGCAAGGGCTGCAATAACGTAAGTGTACGCTGCAAGCCGAAGAGCCTCCTGTGCTTTGGGCAAAGTGGCAGTTGATGCTATCCCGCTGCCGTCAAGCCAGGCTGTAGCACGACGACTGGCATCAATCTCTACAGGAAGGGTGACGAAGCTAAAAAGTGTAGTTAATGCAAACAATACGATTCCGGCAAGCAATAGTTGAGGAAAAGTGTTTATCAATAAAATCCCGCCAAGCAAAATCCACTGAACCCACTTTGAAGAAAAACTTACTATGGGTACCATGGCTGAACGAAACTGCAACCATGAATATGCCTGAGCGTGCTGAATAGCGTGTCCACACTCATGAGCTGCAATTGCAGCAGCTGCTATACTTCGGCCATTATAAACATCAGGACTAAGATTTACTGTTTTATGCTGTGGATTATAATGATCTGTAAGCTCTCCATTTACTGATAATACCGATACATCGGTAACTCCATTGTCGTGCAGCATCTTTTCGGCGACTTCACGACCGCTCATATTATAGTTGACTGGTATTTTGCTGTATTCACGGAATTTAGATTTCAAACGAGCACCTATTGCCCAACTCGCAAGCATGAAAAGTCCAAAAATTAATAAATATCCCATTGTTTTTAAATGTTTGTTTGATTGTTATTCATCAAAAACACTGCCATATTGTGTAAATTGTCATTATGGCAGTGTTTTTTTATCAGTAGTTAATTTACTGCTGTTAATAAGATTATATCTCATTAACAGGTGTTATTGAATCGTCATGCCAGCTTGCATACATCGTGTAACTTTTTGATATTCGATTAACCTGTCCTTCAAGAAGTGATGTGTCAATTGATTTGATCTTTTTAGCCGGTATGCCGGCATATACACTTCCTGATTCAATGACAGTACCCTGTGATACAACCGCACCGGCAGCAATAATTGAATTGCTGTGAACAATCACGTCGTCCATTACAATAGCACCCATGCCAACGAGTACATTATCATGTATGGTGCAACCGTGAACAATGGCTTTATGTGCTATTGATACATTGTTGCCAATGTTTACAGGTGATTTCTGGTAGGTACAGTGAATGATTGCCCCATCCTGAATATTGACATTATTGCCTATTTTGATATAATGAACATCACCGCGAACGACGGCATTAAACCAAACACTGCAATTATCGCCCATTTCCACTTCTCCTACAACGGTTGCATTTTCAGCAAAAAAGCAGTTTTTGCCTATTACAGGATGTTTATCTCTTACTCCTCTTATCAATGCCATAGCTAATTTATATTTCAATTACACAATAATGCCTTCATAAATTCAGGAATAGACCTTTGGATAATCAATCGAGTGATGCAATCCTCTGCTTTCCTTTCTGGCAGTGGCCATCGTAATAATCAACGAGGCAACGGATATCATGTTGCGAAGCTCACAAATCTTCTCGGTGAGTACTGACTTTTCGTATAATTCTTCCGTCTCCTGCTCCAGGATCTGAAGCCTGTCGTATGCTCTTTTTAAACGCAGATTTGAGCGGACAATTCCCACATAATTGGTCATAATGCCTTGAAGTTCTTTAAGTGACTGTGTAATAAGAATCATCTCCTCATTGAATACAGTTCCTTTGGCATCCCAATCGGGTACTTCATTTTTAAAAGAAACCTTCTTATAGCCTTCAATAGCTACCAGTGAAGCACGATGTGAAAAGACAAGGGCTTCAAGTAGTGAATTTGAGGCAAGACGGTTTGCACCATGCAGTCCGGTAGAAGCACACTCACCTGATGCGAAACAGTTCTTTATAGTGGAGCGGGCGTATTGATCCACCTTAATCCCTCCACATGTATAATGGGCAGCAGGCACTACCGGTATCATCATTTTTGTGAGATCAATTCCAATGCTCAGGCATTTTGCATAAATGTGAGGGAAATGATTCATGATAACATCCATTGTCAGGTGAGTGGCATCAAGACACACATAATCATCGCCGCTTATCTTCATTTCATTATCAATGGCACGTGCAACTATGTCCCTGGGAGCGAGTGATAAGCGGGGGTCATACTTTTGCATGAATTCCTTCCCTTGTTTGTTCTTCAATACTGCTCCTGCTCCACGTAAAGCCTCTGTAATCAGAAATGATGGTTTTTCGGCCGGGTTATACAGGGATGTAGGATGAAACTGAATAAACTCCATTTTATCAATTTCTCCCTTTGCTCTCTTGACCATAGCAATGCCGTCACCGGTGGCAACCGTTGGATTGGTGGTGGTGGCATAAACATTGCCTGATCCTCCGGTGGCAATCATTGTATACCGGGATAGAATGGTCATGATCTGGTGATTTGCCTTGTTAAGTACATAGGCACCATAACATTCTATATCCTTATCATTATTGTCAGGCTCATCACCCAGATGGTGTTTTGTAATCAGATCCACCGCAAAATGATTCTCAAGGATTTCAATATTCTTAGTCTCCTTAACCAGATCCAGCAGCGTTTTTTCTATTTCAGCACCCGTTTGATCCTGATGATGCAATACTCTAAACTCTGAGTGGCCACCTTCTTTTGCCAGATCATATTTGCCACTCACATTTTTATCAAATGAAACACCCCAGTCAATCAGTTCCTTGATCCTGTCAGTTGATTCGGTAATAGTGATTCTGACAATTTCAGGATCACTCAAATCATCACCGGCAATCATGGTATCACGAATATGCTTCTCATAGGTGTCGGGGGTATACATTACCGCTGCAATTCCTCCCTGTGCATAGTTAGTAGAGCCCTCTTCAGCTTTACTTTTCGTAACAATACACACTTTGCCGTAGGGTGACATTTTCAAGGCAAAACTCAGTCCGGCTATTCCGGTGCCTATAACAAGAAAATCAACTTTTCTGCGCATCTTTTCATTTATTTAACCCGGCAAAATTAATATTTATATCAGCCGATGTATTCAATTTAACGTGCTTCTTGTTACCAATTCTTAGTGTTGATGACAACAAGGCATGATTTTTCATCCGGCTGTATGTTCCCAATTTCATGCCAAAATTCTAAAGTGCTTTACTATAATAAGGGAGTAAACCCCGAAAATGAGTGCCTGATATTAATCCAAACCCAGTAATCCAATTTCAGGATTTATGCCTTCATAGAACATTATTGCAGGGTTTTCAAGCAATTCCTTTACCTTCACCAGAAAGCTCACTGATTCTTTACCGTCAATAACACGGTGATCATAGGATAAAGCTACGTACATCATTGGCGCAATTACTACCTGCCCGTTTTGCGCAATGGGCCTTTCCACTATATTATGCATACCCAGTATTGCACTCTGGGGAGGATTGAGTATAGGAGTTGACAAGAGCGAACCGAATACTCCACCATTAGTTATAGTGAATGTCCCACCGGTCATCTCATCCAAAGAAATCTTGTTATTGCGTGCTTTTCCTGCCAGTTCCTTTACAAGAAGTTCTATTTCGGCAATGCTTAATGTTTCCGTATTTCTTAAAACCGGAACCACCAGGCCTTTGGGAGAACTCACGGCAATACCCACATCTACATAATTGTGGTATATCATCTCATCACCATCAAGTATGGAGTTGACCTGGGGGAATTGTTTCAGGGCAATGGTAACAGCCTTGGTAAAGAGTGACATAAAGCCAATTGAAACGCCATATTTCTCTTTGAACTTGTCGTTGTATTTCTTCTTGAGCTCCATTATTTTTGACATGTTCACTTCATTAAATGTAGTAAGCATGGCCGTTTCATTCTTTACCGAAACCAATCGTTGTGACAATTTCAACCGCAGGGTGCTGAGTTTTTTGCGTTCCGTTTGTCGACTTGCTTCACCGGTTTTAGAAACAAGGTTCTTTACATCAGCAACCTGACTTCCAACCGGTTGTTCAGGTTTTGATTTTTTATTGGAGCTTATAGTTTCAATATCAGCCTTACCGACTCTTTTCCCGGCTAACTGCTGAACTACCTCTTCATTGGTAAGATTGTGTTCTTCCATTACTTTCCTTGCCAGTGGAGTAATGTGTGTTCTTGCTGATAAAGAGTCAGGTAGTTTGACCTCCGTAATTGCTTTATTTTTTTCTGTTTCCTTCTTACTGTCTTGCACTGCCAAAGGGGGAGATGATATTTCCGCGCTTGTGACAGCAGTTGCAGAAGGTGCTGCCTTTTTAGCAGAAGAGGCTACTGAGGTGTCAATGGTGGCAATGATTGTCCCAACATTTACGGTATCTCCTGCATTTACAAGTATTTTAATCAATCCCTTTTCAGGGGCATTGATAGTAAGTGTTGCTTTATCAGAATCCACTTCGGCTATTTCAGCATCCTGTTCAATAATTTCACCATCATCCACCAACCATGAAGCGAGTTGAACTTCAGTGATTGACTCTCCGGGGCTTGGTACTTTTACTTCTATGATCATTGTTGATTAATAAATTATACGATTGACTAAACGTCAGGGTAAAACTTGCTGAAAATACCGTTAGGTTCTTGTCAATCTTTATGGGTTTATCTTTATGAATGATATCAGTATTTAATTTGTTTGTCAATCAAGCTTCGTTTTTCACTTTATCTGTTTCAGGTGCATACACCCACTCATTCGGGGCGCAAAGCATCTTACAAATCTTATCTGAATGTTCGCAGGTGCATGAGCCGAATGCTTTATCAATAATTTTCCGCTGTCTTTGAAGGTGAAGTTTGGATGAACCTGCAGCCGGACTTCCACTTTCAGGTCTGGCTACCATTAACAGGTCTGTCTCTTTGAAGTTGCGCATAATGAATGGCATAGCTCCCATATTGGCCGGTTCTTCCTGCACCCATACAAACCTTTTGGCATTTGAGTATTTGTCGACAATTGCCCTGATCTGCTCCTGGGGATAAGGATATATCTGCTCTATTCTTACAATGGCAACTTTATCATTGTTAAGCTTTGCCTTTTCTTCCACCAACTCATAATATATCTTGCCGCTGGTAAAAATCACCCTTTCTATGTTTATCGGATCGGCATGCTCATCATCAATTACTTCCTTAAAACCACCATGGGTCAAATCTTCAATTGGCGACGTACATGCAGGATGGCGCAACAAACTTTTTGGTGTAAAAAGCACCAAAGGCTTTCTGAATGGGCGGTGTACCTGTCGTCTTAACAGATGGAACAAGTTGGCAGGGGTAGTACAGTTAACTATCTGCATATTATTTTCAGCAGCAAGCACCAAAAAGCGTTCTATTCGTCCGCTGGAGTGTTCGGGGCCTTGCCCTTCATAGCCATGCGGCAGATAGAGTACCAGATTGCTCATCACTCTCCACTTATCCTCTGCACTGCTAAGATATTGATCAATAATGATCTGTGCTCCATTAAAGAAATCTCCAAACTGTGCTTCCCAAATAGTCAGGGCATAGGGTGTTATCAGTGAATAACCATATTCAAAACCTAAAACGGCATACTCTGATAATAGAGAGTTGTATACACTGAAAGCCGCTTTTTCAGAATTCAGATTGCCGAGTGGAACATACTTTTCTTCTGAATCTTCAATTGTCAATACGGCATGCCGGTGTGAGAATGTTCCACGTTCAGAATCCTGTCCTGACAAGCGTACCGGAATTCCTTCATTTACCAGTGATCCGTAAGCAAGCAGTTCGCCCATGGCCCAGTCAATTCTGCTGCCGGGTTGTATCATTTGATGACGTTCATCCATCAACTTCACAAGTTTCCGGTTGAATACCTTATCAGCCGGGAGGCTGGTGATTTTCTCACCAATATTTTTCAAAATACTATAGGATACCCCTGTATCAGGTGATTTGAGGAAATCATCGGGAATTGCTATTCTGGTATCTTTCCAGATTGCGCCAAGGAATGTTTTGTAATGAGCTTTCTCTATTTGCTGTGAAGCATGCAGATCGTGGTCAAGCTTCTGATTTATTTCATCCTTTATTTTGTCGGCGTCTTCTTTTGAAACAACTCCTTTTTCAATCAGTTGTGACGAGTATATACTCCAGGGATCGGGATGGGTTTCAATGGCTTTATAGAGCAATGGTTGGGTAAAGCGGGGTTCATCACCTTCATTGTGCCCATATTTGCGATAACCGAGCAGGTCAATGAATACATCCTTATCAAACTTCTCACGATACTCCATAGCCAGTTCTATGGTGTATACAACTGCTTCTATATCATCAGCATTGACATGGAAAATAGGCGACTGAACAACTTTGGCCACATCAGTACAATAAGTGCTGCTTCTGGCATCAAGGTAATTGGTAGTAAAGCCAATCTGATTATTGACAACCAGATGGATGGTGCCGCCAACTCTATACCCTTTAAGCTCTGACATCTGTACCAGTTCGTATACTATACCCTGTCCGGCTATGGAAGCATCACCGTGAATAATTATTGGTACAATCTTGTCGGTATCACCTTTGTAATTAAGGTCAATTTCAGCACGGGTCATACCTTGAACCACTGCTCCAACGGTTTCAAGGTGTGAAGGATTAGGGGCAAGGGTAAGTATAACATTCTTACCTGAAAAGGTGGTTCTGTCGGTAGTATAACCCAGATGATATTTCACATCGCCCATCAGTGTTTCATCATCATAAACCTTATTGGAGAACTCATTGAAAATATCAATCATTGGCTTATCAAGTATATTAGCCAATACATTCAGCCTTCCGCGATGAGGCATACCTATATGGAATTCACTGGCGCCAAGGGCTGCTGCTTTTTCTATAATGGCATGGAGGGCAGGTATCAAAGCTTCAACACCTTCCAGTGAGAACCTCTTCTGGCCGGGGAAGCGCTTATGGAGGAATTTCTCCATAAAAACGGCCTGTCCAAGCTTTTCAAGAATGACTTTACGGGTAGCGGCTGAAAACTTAGGTGTGTTTTTGCCTGATTCCATTCTTTTTTTTAGCCAGTTTTCAGCTTCCAGGTTTCTAATATGGGCATATTCAACACCAATTGACTGGCAATAAGTGGCTTCCAGATGCTCAACAATTTTACGCAGCGGTGCAGCCCCAATTCCTAAATCGGAACCGGCATCAAAAGTAACATCCAGATCTGCTTTCGTGAGTCCAAAATTCTCTATATCAAGTGTTGGTGAATAAGAGCGGCGAGTACGGACCGGATTTGTTTTGGTGAACAAGTGCCCACGGCGCCTGTATTCATTGATAAGGTTAATTACCTTGAATTCATCAGGCATTACCCGGCTATTGTCTTTAACGTAATTGATACGGCTAAACTCAAAACCTTCAAAAAAGTGCTGCCAACCTTGGTCAACAGAAGTAGGATCAGCAAGATACTGCTTGTACAGGTTATCTATATACTCTGTTTCCGCGTTTGAGAAAAAAGAGAATTTATCCATCACATAAATATTAAATTTCAAAAAATCAGAAGCAATGATCTCCTTAAAAGCCAGAAGAAAGTTTTGCTTTCTTTACAAATATAACAATTTGATCACATTTTTGCGTCCCATTAGAAACAAAGATCAATTGATAATGTTTCCACAGAAATGAACCCTGCAGCAAAAATCAGGGTGATAATTAGAACATGCAAAAAGAAGGGGCAGGCAGGCTACCTAAAATATGGCGCATAACGAGAGAACGCCTGCCGTCTGGCAGGCGTTCTCTTTGAACTGTTTGAAGAATTTGCCTTATGCAGGGTGAATTGCTTCAACCGGACATACATCAGCACAAGTTCCACAATCTGTGCAGATATCCGGATCTATTTTATAGATATCACCTTCCGAGATCGCTTCAACGGGACATTCATCAATGCAAGTGCCGCATGCTGTGCAGTCATCTGAAATTAAATAAGCCATGGCATTATTATTTTGGTTTGTAGTTTTGTTGTTAACTCATGCAAAGATAAATCTATTTATTTGATAAAAAAGATTTAAGGCAAATTTTTAAAGTGTCTAAATAGTGAGGTTTCAATCTTTAATCAATCTTTATTCAAACTTATTCCATTAACTTTGTCGCATTAAATTTCAACTTCCTAATTATCATGGTAAAAATGAAGAGTAATGTTATTCAAAGGGAAGAGGTTGTAGTAAAGTTTGTAGGTGATTCCGGCGATGGAATGCAGCTTACAGGAACACTTTTTTCTGATACTGCGGCTTTGGCAGGATTAGACTTGGCTACTTTCCCCGATTATCCCGCTGAAATTCGCGCACCGCATAATACAGTTGCCGGTGTATCAGGTTATCAGGTTCATATTGGTGCAAAGAAAATTGAAACCACCGGTGACCTTTGTGATGTATTGGTTGCCATGAATCCGGCTTCTTTACGTTCCAATTTGAAATGGGCAAAACCGGGCGCAACCTTGATTGTTGATTCTGATACTTTTGAAGAAGCTGCCTGGAAGAAAGCCGGTTACAATGTCAATCCTCTTGAAGATGGTTCACTTGACGGTTATAACCTTGTCAAGGCTCCTATCACTTCTTTCACCAGAGGCAGTCTTAAGGATAAAGGCCTCGATCAGAAAACAGCCGACAAGAGCAAGAACATGTTTGCCCTTGGCATAATGTATCATCTCTTTGGCTGGGGATTTGAAGCTACCTTTGATTTTTTCAATAAGAAATTTAAAAATAAACCTCAGGTTATTGATGCCAACCGAACGGTACTTGAAGCTGGTTACAGTTATGCCGAAGCCGTTGAGGCACTCAACTCCGTTTACCAGGTCAATAAAGCCGCCATCACCCCCGGAAGATATCGCAACATCACCGGTAATACGGCAACAGCCTGGGGATTTCTTGCAGCTAGTGAACGTTCAGGCAGGCCTATTTTCCTTGGGTCATATCCCATTACCCCTGCAACTGATATACTTATAGAGTTGGCAAAGCATAAATCACTGGGGGCTAAGGTTTTTCAAGCTGAGGATGAAATTGCAGGTATCTGCTCCGCTATCGGAGCCAGCTACACCGGCTCACTAGCCTTGACAACAACTTCCGGCCCTGGTCTTTCACTCAAGAGTGAAGCCATTGGCCTTGCTGTAATGACGGAACTACCTATTGTTATAGTTGATGTACAGCGTGGTGGCCCAAGTACCGGTTTGCCTACCAAATCTGAGCAGAGTGATCTTTATCAGGCCTTGTTCGGCCGTAATGGTGAATGCCCTGCCGTGGTTATGGCCGCTTCCACTTCAGCCAACAGCTTTTATTATGCTTATATGGCTGCCAAGATTGCTATGGAGCACATGACTCCCGTTATACTTCTAACTGACGGTTACCTTGGAAATGGTTCACAATTGTTCCGTATACCCAAAGTGGCTGATTTGCCTGCAATTAACCCACCTATTGCAGAACCTAATGATCCTGATTTTCTTCCTTATCGTCGTGACCCTGAAACATTGGCACGCAAATGGGCTTTGCCCGGAACCGAAGGTTTGAGACATCGAATTGGCGGACTTGAAAAAGAAGATGGTAAAGGAAACGTTTCAACTGATCCTTTAAATCATCAGAAGATGGTTGACCTGCGTGATGCCAAAGTACAGAAAGTTGCCAATTATATTCCTGAACAGGAGATAACCGGAGAGAAAGAGGGCGACTTATTGGTTGTTAGCTGGGGCGGTACGCTTGGCGCTGTTCAGGAAGCCGTTGAAACTGCTCAGAGTATGGGTAAGAAAGTTAGTCATGCCCACTTTAATTATATTATGCCGCTGCCTAAAAATACCGGTGACGTACTGTCAGGTTTCAAAAAAATTCTGGTATGCGAACTTAACAGCGGACAATTTGTGAATTACCTGAAGATGACTCATTACGGCCATAAGTATTTGCAGTACAATAAAGTACAAGGACTTCCCTTTACTGTTAATGAACTCACTCAGGTTATAACTCAAATACTGGAGGAGAAATAATGACAACAAAAGTAAATATGACAATTGAGCGGTCTTCTGTTGAGCTCACTAAGGAAGACTTTGTAAGTGATCAGATGGTAAAATGGTGTCCCGGTTGCGGATCACATGCTATTCTTTCCTCTGTTGCCAATGTATTCCCAAAGCTTGGTTACCGCAAGGAGAATATAATGATGGTCTCAGGAATCGGTTGCTCATCACGTTTCCCCTATTACCTTAACACCTATGGTATACATGGAATTCACGGACGTGCAGCAGCCATTTCATCAGGCGTTAAAATTGCAAACCCTCACCTGAGTGTATGGATGGCTACCGGTGATGGTGATTCACTCGCTATTGGCGGGAATCACTTTATTCACATCATTCGCCGTAATATTGATATAAACATTATCCTTTTCAATAACCAGATATATGGATTGACAAAGGGTCAATATTCACCAACCACACCTATGGGAAGTATTACAAAAACCTCCCCACAGGGAACCATTGAACACCCATTTAATCCGGGTGAACTGGTATTGGGTGCCCAGGGTACTTTCTTTGCCCGTGTTCCTGATTCAAACCCAAGGTTGATGACCGAAGTTATGTTTGAAGCAGCCAAACACGATGGTACTTCTATTATTGAGGTACTTGAGAACTGCGTTATCTTCGCCGATAAATCTCATGATATCATCACCAATAAAGAGTTCCGTGACGATAGGCAGATAATACTGCGCAATGGAGAACCCATGATTTTCGGTAAAAACAAGGATAAGGGAATTCGGCTCAATGGCACCCGTTTGGAAGTGGTTACCCTTGGTGAGAATGGATTCTCAGAAGATGACCTCCTGGTACACGATATGTATCAACAGGATCCCGGAATTCACCTCATGCTTGCTAAAATGGCCTTCCCGCATTTCCCTGTGGCTATGGGTGTTATCAGAGCAGCAATGTATCCAACTTACGATGATATGGTGGAAGAGCAGATTACCTATGCCAAACAAAACTCAAAAATTAAAACCGTGGATGACTTGCTGAATAGCGGTGATACATGGGAAATTAAATAATCTTTGATGACAGACTGCCTGCAGTTTGCTTCATCAGCTTAATGTGAAAACAAAAGAGGTTGCCTGTATTTGGCAACCTCTTTTAAATTACTGGTTTTGTGTGGTTTGGTAATTGGGTATCTTTTATTGATTCGTTCATTTATTTTATCAACATGCCAATTTTGAATCCACCCGATAATGCTATCGGGAAGTCGGTATCACCCGTTACAAATCCTGAATGATAGCCTGTGCTTATATCATTGCCGCTGGAATAGAAACCATAGCCCAAACCGCAATGAAGGTCAACGGCAAATATATTGTCGAAAATCCATTGCTTTCCCAGTACAACCAGAACTGCCCCGGCAAAAACCGTTTCACGTGATTCATAGGTGGTGCTGTACCAGTACTGGCTATAAGGATCATACACTTCATGCCAGCGATAAACATCCTGCGATACCAATCCCAATGCCAATTCGGGTTTAACATAGGCACCTTTCAATAGATGTGCATATTTGAGTCCCCGAAGGTAAAAGTCAGGACTTTTGATGAATTTGTAACCGAATTTGGTAAACACACCTGCTGCATTTTCATAGGTATTAAACCCCATTCCTGCAATGCCCAATGTGGCTTCCCAGCTTCTGCCCGGCTTAAGGCTATGTTCCCATGAAAAAGTGGTACTCCCTACCAGCGGGGAGAGGAATTCAACTTTAAGTGCATTCTTACGATTATCTTCATAATTTGCAGGATTGCTCATCTCTTTCTGGAATACCATTTCTTCTCCATTCTCGAAGATGATCTTTGAAACATTGTCCTTATCAATTGCAAAAACCACGTCACTTGAATACTCCGGAAGCAGATATTTTATCTCATCCAAACCAACCTCCTTGATTTTACACTTTATCATCACATCATTTTTCTTGAGGATGATGTCCTGGGCAAATGTTTGAATGCTCAACAGAACAAGAATTGGCAACAGCAGGAGGGAAGTTTTCATAAAATGGTTTATGTGTAATTGTTGGTTGATTACCGGTGTGCTATATCTATAATTTGTATTTAAGACGCCGATATGTCAAATTGGTTGCAAATTACACAAAAAAACGGTGTTATCAGTCTCTTTTATCCCACACATCTTTGAACTCATCTTTATGGCGCTCAAACATTTTTTGAGCGAACCGGCAACCGGGAATAACCTTTTTACTTTCTTGGCGTGCCATATCAATAATGGCTTCAACCAGTTTCAGGCCCAAACCTTTGCCATTCATGGTATCACTAACCCAAGTGTGGTCTATTACATAATTGCCCTCATCATTAACCAGCCAGGCTATATCGGCAACCTCAATATCATCTTCCAGCACAATGAACTTGCCTGTTCTACCACTTGTTTTTTTAACTATGTCCATAGGAAGGGAATTTATCAATTCCTGAATATTTTAAACGAAAGTGAAGATAGATTGTTTATGCTCCTCAATTTTATTTTATTAACAGGTTTATTCACGCTGATTTATTATTTTTGCCCCATGCTCAATCAATTGCAAGATTATATTGAACAGCACGAGTTGTTCAGGCCTGCTGATCCCATACTACTGGCAGTAAGCGGGGGTGTTGATTCCATGGTGATGGCTGAACTGTTTAATAGGGCCGGCTATAATTTTGCCCTGGCACATTGTAACTTCGGATTACGCGGAACGGAATCAAATCAGGACGAGGCATTTGTTGCTTCTGTGGCAGAAGCCTATAAAGTGCAATTCTTTGTTAAGCAATTCAAAACGCGTGAGTATGCAGGCTTCAATAAAATCTCCGTTCAAATGGCCGCAAGAACACTCCGTTATGAGTGGTTTGAGGAACTGCTGCATACTGAAGGATTTAAAGCCCTGGCTACTGCCCATCACCTGGATGATCAGATAGAAACCTTCTTTATCAACGTTCTCAGAGGTACCGGTATCAGTGGCCTGCATGGAATACTTCCAAACAGGGTGCATATTATTCACCCTATGATGTTTGCCTTCCGTCGACAGATTGAGGAATTTGCCATTGATGAAGCTATATCTTACAGAGAGGATAGCTCTAACCGCACTACCAAATATGTGAGGAATAAAATTCGCCATGATCTTATTCCTCTGCTGGGTGAGATAAATCCTGAATTCCGTAAAACCATTACCACTACCATCGACCGTATACGTGATGCCGAACTGTTGCTCAACAGCCATATACGGCAGTTATCTGAAAAAGTAATAAAGATAGATGACGGAATGGTGAAGCTGAGTGTCAAGGAGTTGGAATTGCTGCAACCGGTTGACCTTCATCTGTATGCATTGCTGCAACCATATAACTTCAACCGATCAGTATGTGCTGAAATTGCCACTGCCCTTTCTGATATACCGGGCAAACAGTTTTACTCCGGCACCCACCGGTTATTGAAAGACCGTGATTATCTTATTATCACTGAAAGCAACAAGGTCTCTTCAGACTCAGCCGATGAAACGCACATTGAATTGAACGATACCGAGATCTCAAAACCCATACATCTTAAATTCTCCCGTTTGCAGAACCATTCAGAACTTGATATACCCAAGACCAGCAATGTAGTGCTGCTTGATGCCTCTACCCTGCATTATCCGCTCAGGTTGAGGAAATGGAGGGAGGGCGATTCATTTGTGCCTTATGGCATGACTAAAAATAAGAAGTTGAGTGATTACTTTATTGATAATAAGTTTTCCATCGTAGAAAAGGAGAATGCATGGCTTCTGATCTCCGGTAATGATATTGTATGGTTGGTAGGGCATCGCGTTGCAAATCCGAATCGCATTACCAACGATACAGATGAAATCCTGAAGATAGAGTTACTCGATTAACTAAACCCAGTTATATATTAACCCGACAACCATTAAGAATAATGAAAAAACAAACCATCAGTCGCTTCCTTTCAACCGGTTTACTTTTGCTGGCACTGAGCCTTGTGTCGTATGCCCAGATATTGACACCGGTAAAGTGGAGTTTCAGCACTAAACAGATCAATGCCGGCGAAGTGCAGCTCATAATGAAAGCCACCATTGATAAAACCTGGCATCTTTACTCACAGCAGGAATACAAGGACGGTCCGGTACCTACCAGTTTTACATTTGAGAAGAGTAAGAACTATGAGCTCATTGGCAAAGTGGCTGAACCCAAGGCCATTGAAGAGTATGATCCCAACTTTGACCTGGTGCTTAAGTATTTTGCTGATGAAGCCATTTTTACACAAAAGGTAAAAGTTCTTTCAGATAAAGACTTCGTCATTAAAGGATTCCTTGAATTCATGTGTTGTGATGACAAGCAGTGTCTGCCTCCCAATGAAGTGGAATTCGAATTTAAAATCAAAGGGAATCCGCAGGCCGGGAATAATGGCAGTCAGGCAACAAATATACCCATGCAGACTGTAACCGGTGCAGTTGATTCAGTTGTTACCGGAGGTGCTGATATAGTTAAAGCTGATACCACTGTTACTAGTGAAACAGAGGCAGCAATGAAAGCCGGCGAGAAGAAAGAGGACTCACTCTGGATGCTCTTTTTTATATCCTTCCTTGCCGGATTGGCCGCTATACTTACACCCTGCGTATTCCCGATGATACCCATGACTGTAACATTCTTCCTTAAGGAGAAGGATAAGGTAAAAGCCAAATCACAGGCACTGGTATATGGGTTGTCAATTATACTTATCTATACTGTTATTGGTACGCTGGTGGCTGTGTTGTTTGGTGCCAACTTCGCCAACTTCCTGAGTACCCATTGGTTGCCAAATATTTTGTTCTTCCTGATATTCCTCTTCTTTGCTGCATCCTTCCTTGGTATGTTTGAAATTACACTGCCAAGTTGGATGATCAACAAGTCAGATGCACAGGCTGACCGCGGCGGTATATTGGGTTCCTTTTTCATGGCATTCACCTTGGTACTGGTATCATTTTCATGTACCGGTCCTATAGTAGGTGCCATATTGGTAGCTTCAGCAGGTGGTAAGGTGCTTATGCCTATCATTGGTATGCTCGGTTTCTCACTCGCCTTTGCACTGCCATTCACCCTGTTTGCTTTCTTCCCACGCTGGCTCAACAATATGCCAAAATCGGGCGGGTGGCTCAACAGTGTTAAGGTGGTACTTGGATTTATTGAACTGGCACTGGGCCTTAAATTCCTGAGCATAGCTGACCAGACTTACCATTGGGGAATCCTCGACAGAGAGATATACCTGGCTTTCTGGATTGTGATCTTTGCCTTGATGGGGCTCTATCTGTTGGGTAAACTCAAACTGGCACACGACAGTGATCACAAGTATATTGGCGTACCACGGCTCATGCTGGCCATTATTACCTTCACATTTGTGCTTTACATGATACCCGGTATGTTTGGAGCGCCTCTTAAGGCTTTGTCAGGATATCTGCCACCACAGGCCACCCATGATTTTGATCTCAACAGAATAGTTCGTGAAAACGTGGAAGTATTCTCCTCAGGTGTATCGGGCAATGTTACACAGAATAGCCTGAGCCAGCCATCCGGTGGTCAATGTGAAGCTCCCAAGTATGGCGATATACTGCATCTGCCTCACGGCCTTAAAGGATACTTTGACTATGAACAGGGATTGGCCTGTGCCAAGAAACTCAATAAGCCGGTATTCATTGATTTCACTGGCCACGGCTGTGTCAACTGCCGCGAAATGGAAGCCCGGGTATGGGCTGACCCCCATGTTTTGAAACGACTCAAGGATGAATTCGTCATCATTGCCCTATATGTGGATGATAAAACACAGCTTCCTGATAGTGAATGGGTTACTTCTAAATACGATGGTAAAGTCAAAAAGACTATCGGCAAGAAGTATGCCGATTTCCAGATCAGTCGCTTCAATGTTAATGCCCAGCCCTATTATGTTCTGCTGGATACCAATGGTGAACTGTTGGTTCAACCTAAGGCTTATGACCTGGATGTTGACAATTTCGTGAATTTCCTTGACAGCGGATTGGCTGAATTTAAAAAACGATAATCAGGTTGCCGATGAAGAGAACCCATTTAATACTGATACTGTCTTCCCTTCTTTACGCAACAGCCTTTTCACAACCCTTCACACCGGTTGCCAATCCATTCCCCGGAATGGGTAGGGGAGCTGCTGCTTTTGCTGACTTCGACAATGATGGTGACCTTGACCTTTTAATGACAGGCCAGGACAATACCTATTACCCTATGGCCAAATTATTTGCCAATACCCAAGGTGATTTCAGCGAAGTGACTTCAGGTATCAGGGGCCTTTATAATAGCGCACTATCGGTGGCTGATTATGATCACGATGGTTTCCAGGATGTAATCATAACCGGCCAGGGACTCAGCGGCAATGCCACACATCTGTATCGCAACCTGGGTAATTTGCAGTTCCTGTTGACTGACAGCACTCTATATGCCGCCGGGGCTGATGGTGATGTGGCCTTTGGTGATTATAATAACGACGGTTTTGCTGATATCATTCTATCAGGCAATTGGTACTCCAAACTTTATCATAATAACGGTAATGGCACATTCACAGAGATTGAAGCAGGGCTGCCCGGGCTCAATTCGCCATCCATTGCCTGGGGTGATTATGACAATGATGGTGATCAGGACCTGTTGATGGTTGGCGATAACGGAACTATCACGACCTATGTAATGACCAATGATAACGGCGTTTTTACACCACTCAATGTTCAGATTGAAGGTGCCGTAGCAGGTTCAGCCCGCTGGGGCGACCACAACCTGGATGGCTACCCCGACATCATGATTACCGGCAAGGATTACAACCTCCAGGCAGTCTCATTTGTCTATAACAACAACTCTGATAATACCTTCTCCTTTGCCAATGTTGGTTTTGTTGGTACTGCCCTTGAACCCGCCGACTGGATAGACTACGATAACGATGCTGACCCTGATGTTATGCTTGCCGGACAAAACTCCACCTGTGGAAACTCATTTACCCGCCTTTACACTAATGATGGCATTGGCGGATATACTGAATTCCCGGCCAACCTTGCTTTTGCTGACCGCTCAGCCTCTGCATGGGGTGATTACGACAATGACGGCGACTCAGACCTTTTTTTGGCTGGAATATCGGGGACACCTACCCGCTTTTTATACCGGAACGATCTGCTTAACGGAAGCTTTCAAACCAATACTCCTCCAACAGCCCCTGAAATTACTGACCTCTATACATGGCAGGATTATGCTATCATAAACTGGTCAAGATCAACTGACCTGCAATCGCCCCAGATGTCGCTAACCTACAACCTCCGTGTAGGAACCGTTCCCGGAGGCAATGCTATTGTAAGCCCTAATGCCGATGCAATAACCGGTAACAGGTATATGGCTGCCACAGGAAACATGGGAAGCAACACATTCGGCATAATCCGTGGCCTTGCTCCCGGTACTTATTACTTTGGCTTACAGGCAATTGATCAGGCGTATGCAGCCTCTCCCTTTTCTCAGGAACAGTCGTTTACCATACTGCCAACTGCTGTCAAAAACCCGCTGAATAACGATCGGGTATTGAATATTCAGCTGGATAGTGAAATGTTGAGGGTGATAACAGATATTTCAGGCTCTGCCACCATTACCATGAGCACCATATCAGGTGTGAGATTGTTCCATGACTGTTTAAGCAATTGTGAAATCAACATCCCGGTGAGCAGGTACCCTGCAGGAATCTACCTGATCAGCATTCTTACAGAAGAGGGCAGATACACAAGGAAAATCAAGCTTTAAGAGTACATCATTATTGCTTTAATAAGTGTCATTTCACCAAATGATCTGACTCTACAGGCTTGTTTTCACCAATGAATTTTATTTTTATAAATGATTTGGGAGGCCTGAACGAAGTATATATCGCAATCCAAACTATCAGCAGCAGTATTGGTAAAATACACCTTCTGAATCCATAGAGATATGGCAAATTTGGCATAATACATTTTGATGGATCCTTTGCATCATAAATTACAGTCCTCTTCTCACCCGGATCATAATTTATATAGGGTGCGCCATTCATTTTAACAATTGCATTTTTTGTCCTGAACTGAAATACTGCGCACTTATAGGAATAGTCGGGTTTTGACTTATAGTACGACTCACCATAGGATGGCTTGGTATGGACAATCCTGTATCCCACCACTTCAGCTGTTGTACGTGTTCCAAAGAGCAGTAAGAGCGTATCTTTTGATACCGGCAATAACAGGATAAGAAATGTTACCAGCCAGAATTTATTTTTGCTTATATTTATATACGATTCTATCAACTGAAGGGTAAAGTTTAAATAAACGGACTTTGTTAAACCCGGTTAAAGGATAGTAAATATATGGAATTCAGTTAAATCAGCGTATGAGTAATATATAGCAACGTTATGACATTACTTTTTAGTGTAAAAGTGATAAATGAACAGCAGATAAAAGAAATGCAATAATCACCAAACTGTTAAAGCTCTATTGCCAATAGCAATATTGAAAAATTCAAAAAGCTAATATGACCAGATTGCGAGTCCTTCTTCTTGTCACAATACTCTGCTGCTTCACTTCACATTTGGGAGCACAGAACAAGAGTATACGTTTCAGTGCTACAGGGGGTGTTAACCGATACTTTGGATTGTCGTCTCAATATAACTTCCCTTCAATAGAATACTCTATAGGTGAGGCTTATAACGCTGAGTTTAGTTTTATTAGCGGTAAAAAGTACCTGCCCGGCCAATACGCCTTCGGCATAATGGTTGACTATTTCAGCGGCGGCTTTCATCAGTATGGAAAGGCATTAAATGGAGGTGATTATTTGATTGGTGATGCAGCTAAGCTTATACTCGGAATAAACCTGGTGCCGGTAATTATCGACTATGAAGAAGAGCTCTTCATTAAACCGGGTATAGAATGGTCATACCTTATAACCCCCTATGTGGATGCAAACTTACGAAGCAATGAGGCCATGACCTATGGTGAAATGATGCCGCTGGGTGATGATTTCGTCAAGAAAGCTGACATTGGAATATCAGTAACGGTTGAATACGTGTTTGATATCAATAACCAATGGTATATAGCCCCACGCTACAAAATTTACTGCAGCCTCTATGATGTGATGAACAACATGAAATCATTCAGAAACAGCTTGGGCTTCTCCATTGGATACTATCTGTCTGACAGGCTTTATCCGTGGTAACCGGTTCAATTAATAGGATTAATTTCCGGAATCTCATTTCCAATACCTTCTACTCGAAACTATAAGAATAGGAAAGCTTAGAATTGCTATGGCTAGCAATGGAAAAATAGCCGCAGGTGATTCGGTTGTGAAGTTCAGTATTGTGCCGGTAATAAGGATCAGCACACCGGTAATCCACATACATTTCTTCCAGTGTTTAAGATATCCCTTAAGGTCAACCTTCTCCCTATCGGCAGGCTTTAAATTCCAGTAGCCTGAAAGATTGTATTTTGCATTTTTCTCAGTAATTATATAGGCAGAACCAATTAAAATGGCAGCAAGAACAATGCTGAAGAGTAACAGCATATTCTGACCAACAAAACCTGAACAATCCATAATTCTATAATTAATTGAGATGTCTGCTTTACTAAGTTTGGTATTTCATCAAAGATAGTATTAATGAAGGTAATTGAAGCGCAGGAATAGTGGCAGGTAAAAAGATTGGCACAATCTCACTTCAGCCCGCCTGGTTGAGGGGTTAGGAGCCCGTGGATCAATTGTGAAATTGTTGGCTGCAGGGGCGATATCCAATACAGTTATGTCCCGGTTCTGAGTTTCAGATCACTCCTAAATATACACTATCAGAGACTTTTTCTTTAACAGATTTAGTCTTCTTTTCAGGATTCCAATAAAACACCCATACATGAACCGGTTGGTTGAAATTGCCAGGCATCACAATTTTTCCTCCGCCTTCTTTTCTGATACCGGCATGGAACACGGTATATGCTTTTTGTTCGGGGATATAAGCTGTTACCACAACCTGATCAGTATGTCGGTTGGGAATGGGCCCTAATTCAGATTTCCAGGCAAGCTCAATTTGCAATCCGTTTCGTTCACAGGAGTAAATAACAGGTGCATTTATCAATCCGGAAGCGAGTTTGACATTTTCAGGTATCACCCTGTATGAGGTTTCATTATTTTCAGGTAATGTAAACTCCTCCATCGCATTAGTTAAATGATAATTGAAAGCGTCATTAAAAGCACTTATAGCAACATTATTACCTGCATAGCCAATCTTAATAACGTTCCAGAATGATTTCAGAAATTTGGAGCACACCTTTATTTTCAGGCGATGTGCTACCTGCCTGGAAGTTTTTGGATCTCTGGGTTTTACATAACTTCTAACACACTGCTTTCCATTAAGTATATAATAGACCAGATTGCCAACCCTACCCACTAATAGACCGTTTACTACTTTAGCCATTGAATAATAAATTTTAGTTATTGAAATGGATTAAAATTTTGGATTCAGTTTTATCTACTAAATATCCACTTAGTATCCACCAAGTACCTACAATATTAAAATTACCAGGTGGCTACTATGTCAGTACATACAGAGTAGTTAGAAAACAGTAACAGGAGTAAACTGAATCACAGCTCCGTATGAACTCTTGCAAAAAATTAAGGATTATTGCGATCCATCATCGAATGAAGGACTTCTTTCGTATAGATTTTTTACTGCATTTACATTTGAGCAGTTACCAGTGTGAATATAGTAAACCATAGCAATTGATAAATAAGTAACACAAAGATATAAAATAATTTAGTATAAAGAACTGTATCAATACTGAAAAATGCAGATATTTTATTTACACCAGGGCTGACACCTCAAACAACAAAATGGGAACAATAAGACTAAAAATGACACTTAACACCGGTCTAAAGGTTTGATAGACTATTAATTGATGTGAAAAATTGAAAATAATAATGGGACAACCCGAGAATTGTCCCTACAACAGTTGAACAACTGTTGAACACCCTACGGCTATGCTCAGGAGAGTCCGCCGCAGGCATTGAACAACATTTGAAACACTTTATACTGATTGTTTTCGAAAATTCTTTTCTATTTCAATGAAAGATTTTCATTAGATAATTTGGCTCGAATAGGTCAAAAAATTGCCACCTCAACCTGAAGAATTACTATTTCAAGAAGAAAACAAGTTCCAATAACAGCAATATTGGAGTATTTTGGATGTCCAAATGAAGAAAAAGGGGGCAGTATTTTTGGAAAAATCTTACACTTATCCTGAAATACCGTACGCTGGATAAATAGTTCCGTACGAATATTCATTTAGTCAACGAAAGGGAATTTTATTTTGTAATATTTGGCAGATCATTTTTTTAAGTAAAATAGTAAAATATATTTTATTGTCTGTGTTTTAGTAAAGTAAAATGCCCGAAAACTTGGACAGTTAAAAAGTAGAGAACTTATCTACATTTAATATAATTAATCATTTTCGTATGAATTACGATCATGCAACATAGGCAGATACATAATTATATCATTGTATAAAAATAATTCATAAAATACTTGATTTTTACTTTTTTTTGTATATTCGTACCATAAAACAAAACAGCTATGAAACTAAAACCTTTATTAAGCATTTTTTTATGCACGACACTGTTAACTCTTTCATGCATTAAGGAGCCTATTAGTGAGCAGGAAGATGCCTCCAATGAAATTAACGATGAACAAATGGTCAAAAAAGTAGAAAATTTTATTCAACTGGCTAAAGCCGCTAAAGAAGGGAAAATTCTAAAGAGTGGGGAGAAGATGCCTATTGAAGAAGCTATCAATTATATAGAATCATCTTTTAATTATGCGTATTGTTTTCCAGACCCTGGCTATGTTGAATTACGCGAGATAAAAACAGATATTAAAATACCGGTTTTAAGCTCTGAGGATAAAGTATATTTAGTTGACGCTTTGACAGCTTATAATATCGCTATTTCAGCTACAAGAGCAAAACATATCGCGGTTGCCGAAACAACAAAAAGATTATTTGCACTCTGTGTCAACAACAAAGGTGTAGATTTTACGGGGGATTATATTGATGTTGAAATTACAGGGATTATCGCTATTGGAAGTAGATCAACTTACATACTAAATGAAGATGAAAAGCCTGGTTTTTGGTGGACAAATGGTGGAGGAAGTTGCCAATGGGAACCTCCTCAAGATCCAATATTTGGTATAGGTGCACCAGAAGTAATAACTGATAATGTAAATTTCTTATTTAAACCTGCACCTCCATATGGCTATAGGCTATGGTATGACAACCACTCTCCATATTATACAAAAACTCCAACTCCTGAGTACATTAATCCCGATGGCATTCAAAATGATAATTTGTGTGACTATTGGATATACAAAGCAGTAGGCAGTAGTGAAACTTTACCAGATTATGTTAAGTGCCTGGCCGTTCAAAATGGTGAAGATGAATTACATTTTTACAGTTCTGCAGCAAGATATGTTATTGAATCGGTCAAGATTCAAGATTTAACAATTTTTCAGCTGTCTTCTACCAGAGATTATTTTAATATAAGCATAGACGCATTTCAAAACGATGACCCACCATTCCTATACCATCAGTATAAAGTTCAACTAGCTGATAGGCACATTGCACCTGTCTCAATGGAGTATCCTATAGATATCGAAATAATAGATGAATGAAAAACTTAATATCACTTGGACTTTGCATTTTCTGTATATTGAAACTTTATGGACAGGATACTTATCCCATTACTTTTCATTCACTATTGAATGAAAAGATACATGATATTACGGAAAAAGATGGGGTAATTGTTGGTGTAGGTCGTCAAAGTATAGATGATTACGACTATTCAACATCCTTAGGAATCATTTGGAAAATTGATAATCAACTGGATACAATATCAAAATCATTTAGGTTTAATGACACTACAACATCTTTCCTTAGTATTTCTGTTTGTTTATCAGGGTATACAGTATATGGCAATTCTTTTTATCCACCCAATTACGATGTTAGTGGTTTTTTTAAGTTAGAATTAGATAATGATCTGAATATCATTTCAAAAACTAACATTGACCTTTCCAGTTCACTTTTTAAATGGCTTTATTTTGCGAAAACAATTGACGACTATACCTATTTTTTTGGTAATGAAACAGATTCCTTAGGAAATATTGTTCAAACAATTACTAAAGTTGATTCAGTTTCAAACTTAATCGACAAATTTTATTATAATGATGATTGGGGACAATTCAAAGAGTGTCTGCATGATCCGGATTCTAATTTATTCTATGTATTTACGATGGGAATGCTCAATAGAAATAATAGCATAATGGTATTCAACGATTCTTTAGAGTTAATTTCCTCAAAAGAATTTCCTAGTAAATACGATTATTTGACAGGGGATGATGATGTATCTTATGAAAATAATTTAGATGTGAGTTGGTATTCTGATAGTACTTTCCTTGTAGGTTGTACTCATTCTAGATCATATCCAAGAAGAGCACCACATATAGAACACGATTTCGGTTATTCTATACTCGATACAACGATGTCGTTACAGCCAATACAATATATAGGAACCTATGATACGGTGGATCATGCCGGATTTAATTCAAATCATGATTATATTACTCTGGCTTCTATTTATTATTGCGGAACTAAAAACGATATTATTGACTTCTACCCAAGACAGCCTTCATGGATAGTTGCTGGCAAGTTTGATCATGATCTGAATAAAATATATGAAAGATATTACGGAGGAGATGCTAATTATAAAACTGCAGTTATTAAAGCTTTAAGTAATGGGGGTTGTGTTATAGGTGCAAAAAGATATGATCATTTAACACAGGGGTATGAATGGGATGCAACATTTTTAAAGTTAGATTCTGATGGATATATTACATCCAGCTCAGGGAATATAAACCCACCAAAGTCAATAAAAATCTATCCAAATCCGGTTACTGATTTTTGTTATGTGGAGTCAAATGATGTTGGCGAAGTAATGATAAGTGATCTAAGAGGTAGAGTTTTAAAGATAATTTCAGTAAAAAAAGGTGCCAATCAGATCGATTTATCAGCATTGAAGCCCTCATTCTATAATTTAATTTTCAGGAGTAAAACAATTATTTCTTCACATAAAATCATCAAATTGTAATGAAAAAACATATACTTATTATATGGTTAACCTTAATTTGTTCAATGAAGGTTATAAGCCAATGTTATACATGCTCAAGCAATTTTCCTAACGGCTTGCATAAAGCAAGTGCATTTAATTTTAATACAAAAGCTCTGAACTACTATGCTTTTGCAGCAGGTGATAATGCTATAGCTCAAGGTAAAGCATCCACGGCATTTGGAACTTATACCACTGCAAGTGGGGATCATTCATTTGCTATAGGAAAGGACTCTAAAGCAAATGGAATTTCTTCGTTAGCAATGGGGTATGGTGCAACTGCTACAGGTAATTATTCTGTTTCAATGGGTTCAGAAACTAATGCCAATGGGGAATCTTCATTCGCTTTTGGTATAAGGACTACTGCAAATAAACAAGCATGGGCATTTGGGCTTAACTCTATTGCAGGTGGGGAACAAAGCATGGTTTTTGGAAATTATGTTCAAGCAACTGTACTTGGAGCATTTGTAATTGGACGATCAATCAAAGACAAAGAGTTAGTTAATAACATAAGTAATTCTTTAATGATTGGATTTAATAGCACAACACCATCCATTTTCGTTGAAGATGCTGACAATTATTCAGTACCAGGAAGAGTTGGTATTGGCACAACAAGTCCTGAATCGTTATTGCATATTGCAGGAGAAACCAGGATTGGCACTCGAGATAAACCATCGGATCTTTATATATCTGGTTTAACTACGACAAAAGAATTTGGAGTCGTAATATCCGATCAACGTGGAAAACTTAGTGTTATTGAAGATATTAAGCTTATTGGTGATAATTTAGGGAATCATATTGCTGATATGGATTTGAATTTGGGATCAAATTATTTATATAATGGAATAAGCGGAAGTGAGATGGGAAAAGTAGGATTTTCGTTAACTTCTGAAAATAATGCTCTGTTAACCAATGGAAAAGAAACAAGTTTCAAGATAAGTTCCGGTTCGGCTCAAAGATCAAGTCTATGGTTAACCAATGATTTGACTGGAGGTTTCGGACTAATGTTAAATTCTGATAATTTGACAGGTGGTATATTTTTCGATCAAACAAATCCAAAACCAGTAATTAGTTTTTCTTCCAATAAAGTAGGTATTGGAATTGAGCCTGTTGCATCAAGTAATTATACATTATTTGTAAAAGGTGGTATTATTACAGAAGAGTTATTAATTAAACTTGAATCTTCAGGTTGGTACGACGAAGTATTTGATGAAAATTTCAAATTACCCTCACTTAAAGAGGTGGAAAAGTATGTAAGAGAAAATCGTCATTTACCTGATATCCCAAGTGCAGAAGAAGTTGGAATGTACGGTGTTGAGATTGGGGAATTCAATGCTTTACTCCTTAAAAAGATAGAAGAACTAACTTTATATGTAATTGAGCAGCAAAAGAGAATTGATGCTCTCCAAATAGAAGTGAATAATATTAATAACTAACATAGTCATGAAACGATTCTTATTAGGAGCATTACTATTGTGCCCATTAATATCTATATGCCAAGTAACAATAAATTATACTTATGATATTGCAGGAAATCGTACAGCTAAGTCGATTTCTACATATAAAATGGAGGAAATATTGCTTAGAACCGATAGTACTGAGATTCTTAATAATAATGGAACTTCATACTATTCAAGTGTTTCTCCAAATCCTACCAATGAAAAAATAGAGATCTTTAGTAATGAATTGTCTTTGCCTTTTAATTATTTACTCATTGATCTTTCAGGAAAGATATTAATAAATGGTCAATCTTCAGAAAACTTTTTAATAATAAATTTGTCGGGATATATGAAAGGGACTTATGTTTTAGTGTTAAGCGATCAATTTAAAAAACTAAAATATAAGATCATAAAATTTTGAAATATTTTGAATTAATTCAGCATCAAATGAAAAAATATTTTCTGGCTTTCAGTCTATCATTGGTTTATTTAACTGTCTTATCACAATCCTACTTACAATCTTATGACTTTGTATTAGACAAAGAATTATACGGTAATTTGGATTATGAAGCAAGTGAATCAATTTTGTTAACTAAAAATGTTAACAATGGCACAGAATTTCATTATAAACCTGATGGCAGTGGATACTTTTCATTTCATGGTTGGATTAATCCAAATTTATTATTGCCTCCTTCTATTGGAGAGTTGGGTGGACCTA
This sequence comes from uncultured Bacteroidales bacterium, assembly GCA_937894795.1. Taxonomy (GTDB): domain Bacteria; phylum Bacteroidota; class Bacteroidia; order Bacteroidales; family Lentimicrobiaceae; genus Lentimicrobium. Next base: position 6,181 of record CALCQV010000132.1, on the reverse strand, counting down.
CTCCAGGTGATAATGGGGTTGTTGGAAGTCTAAATAGCATTTATGATGTTTCAACTTCAGGTGCATTTAATTATAGTATACCTATTAAAGTCCCAGTTGGGATTAATGATTTGCAACCAAACATTTCAGTAAGTTACTCAAGTCAGTCAAGTAATGGAATGATGGGTTTGGGTTGGGGCATTTCCGGGTTATCTTGTATTTCGAGAATTGGGAGTACGATTTTTCAAGATGGTATGCCTAAGGGAGTTCAATTTAATAATGCAGATCATTTTGCACTTGATGGGAATCGACTCTATAGTGTTAACGGGAACTATGGTAACAACTTATGTGAATATAGAACTGAAGCAGAAACTTATAATAAAGTCATTTCCTATACTAGTAGTAATGGAGGACCTGACTATTTTAAGATGTGGACTAAAGATGGTAAAATAATTGAGTTTGGTAATTCACCAGATTCAAGGGTCGAAATGCAAGGCTCAAGTGAATTAGCAAATGTATGGTTGATCAATAAAATTAGTGACAGATTCGGAAACTCGATCACATTCACTTATCTTGAAGACAATTTAAGCGGTTATTATAAGATTCATACAATTGAATATGCCAATAGTTGTAAAATATCATTTGAATATACAAGTAGAAGTGATGCATTATATAAATACATTTTCCCAAATAAAAAAATTGAAGTCCAGGAATTACTATCAAAAATCGAAATAGCAGTTAACAATCATCCGCAATATCATTATGAATTTAGATATAATAAAGAGAAATTGAACAGCCTCTTAACGGAAGTACAATTAATATCAAATAATGGAAAAAAATTAAATCCTGTTTCATTTAGCTATTCGGGTTATGGATATGGTGATTTAACAACTTTGGATGGAATAGAATATCAATACCCCTATAATGGTCAGATTTTTACATTCGATTATGATAGATCATTTTTCGCGGATGTTAATGGAGATGGATTTCAAGATTTCTTTGCAATATATACCTGGGCTAATGGTCAGAAAATTGATGGATATCGCGTCTACTTTGCTAATCGTCAACACAAATTTGAATTCACAGGACTATATGGTTCTATCAATCTCGAAACCAAAGAATACAAAGGTATTTATCCTGGAGATCTAAATGGAGATGGATTATTTGATTTCATTCTTGCCAAGCAAGGATATGATAAAACGGAATTGATTCCATTTATTTTTAATGGGAGTTCCTTTGTACAACAAACATCGTTTTTTATTTATGAGGCGGGGAAAAACCTTAAAATGTATTTGGCTGATTTAAATGTAGATGGGAAATCAGAGTTACTAGCATTGGTACATCCAGAACTGACCAGTAAGGTGATTTTCAAAACTTTTTCTTTTCAATTTAATCCACAATTTCAGATTATTTCGTTACCTGAAGAAGATGACAATAACGCTTCAATAAGTGATATGTATGAGTTAAGAGATATGGATGCTGATGGCAGGCCAGATCTGATAAGAATGGCGACTGATGGTACACGATATTATAAGTTTCTGTTTGAACCTAATAATATATTGGCAGATCCTATTTATTCTTCTTTCCCCAAAACATCTGACCATCGTGTTTGGTGGGGCGATTTTAATGCTGATGGTTTAACAGATACTTTCTGGGAGGACAAGTCTACTCATACCTATTCAATAAATATATTTAATGGTGAATCTTTTTATCAATTATCTTGTGATTTATCAGCGATCAATGATTTATCGTACAAGAATGACCCTGAAACTCATTTCAGGGTTGCAGATTACAACGGAGATGGTTTCGCTGATATTAGTGTAATAAGTCGTGACTCAAGTGAATATATTGATTATACAGGCTTTGGTGAAAATTATTGGGTTAAAAACTTTCATATTTTAACATTACTTGGTAATGGTTCAAGTTTTAAAATCTCTAACAAAGATGTCGTTGATCAAACACCATACGAAATTGAATATGATTTTTCTCACATGATTGGTGATTTTGATTGCCATGGTAATAATGATTATACATTTTATACAACAAAATATGGAGAAAACAAAAATGCAAAAATGATGTATTTACTTTGTACTGGTAGTAGAACTTTCTTAAACAAAGTAACGAATGAATATGATCAAGAACTTATTGTAGATTATGGATTTTTAGCAGATGGCAATTATATCAAATATGATGATGCTGAATTTCCGGTTAGAGACTTTATGGGTCCTGTTCTAATTGTAGAAGCTGTTATGACACCTCAATTACAGGGAGATGATTATAGAGAAAAAGAATACTACTATCAAGGTGCAAAAATCGATCTGGAAGGGAAAGGCTTTCTGGGTTTTATGAAGAATATTATTTATGATCGGGATGCTAAATCAAGAATCATAACTGAAAATCAACTTTTTATCACTACTGATTATAAATTGATGCTTCCAATTACTATTGAGAGTATAGTAAACTGGGTTAATAGCACTGATTATGATCTAATTTCGTATACAGAAAATGAGTATAAAATTTTTAACAATTATGGTAATTGGGGAAAACGTTTTGCAGTTTACTCAACAAAATCCCAAATTAAGGAATGGTCTCTCGATGGAGAATTTATAAGGACTACTAGAATTAAAAATCTTTTTGATACTTTTGGGAGTCAGTTTGGAAATATTTACAAGACTACTAAGTATATATCAGAGCTAAATGTAGACTTTAATTTAGGTGAAACACCTTTCACAAACAGAGACGAATTAACGAACGACTATGACTATACGTATGTTTCAGACTGGATTATTGGAAGACTTACAGCTTCAACTAAAAAATTGTCAATTAAAGATGAAAGTGATATTATTTCCATAAGTTCTTTTGAATATTATCCTCATGAAGATTACAGATTTCCTTTAGCATTTAAACACAGCATAAATGTTGGCACAACCATGGAAATTAGTACAATATGCGACTATAGTCCTCAAGGAATTTTAATTTCAAAGATAAACAGAACACCTAATTATGACATGCTTGATAGAAGTTTATTATATGAATATAATCCTGAATATAACTATAGATTTCTAACTAAAATAGTAAACTTTTTTGGGAAAGCACAAAATATTATAATTAATGAAGAAAAGGGAACTATTGATCAGACAATTGACGAAAATGGATTCGCAGCAAGTTTTTTTTATGATGAGTTCAATCAAAAATTTAAGACCAGGTCCTACGACGGTACAGAAAGTGTGTATGTATTGAGATGGATTACGGAAAATCATGAAGATTACATGCCTGGAGCATCATGGTATAGTTGGGAATGTAATTTGGGAGAAAAACCAAATATAACTATATACAATAAACTTGGACAAGCAATTCGTTTAGTATCATATAATCAGAATGGTGACAAGGTTTACATTGAAACTTTATATGATAATTTCGGTCGCATTATTTCAACTACAAATCCACATTTTCCGAAAGACACACAATATTCATATCAATCTACTACATATGATGAATTAAATAGACCTCTGACATTAGTAATGCCAAGTGAAATTGGGTTGGAAGAGAATTTAACCTCATTCAGATACGGAGCGAATTACACAGAAACTATTTCAACAAATGGGGGGTGTTCAAAAAAGGTGAATAATGCGAAGGGAGAAGTAGTTAACTCATATGATGAAAATGGCAATGTTGTTTCTAATAATTACTACAGTAATGGACTAGTCAAAACTTCTAAGATAAATAACAATAATGCCACTGAAGTATATTATGAATATGATGTTAATGGTAATATAAAAATGGAAGCTAGTCCAGATAAAGGCACTTTGCAATATGAATATAATCCATATAACGAAATAGAATCATTTAGGGACCATCTAGGAAATGTTACTTATTATGATTATGATCAATTAGGACGCTTAAAAATAATTGAAAATATCGCCAATGATGGTGCTTCAATTATAACAAACAGGAATTATAGTACAACTGATGGAAAATTTGGAGTACTTGAAAGTATAGTTAAAGGACCGTTGGATAATCCCATTCATAAATTGATATATGACTATGATCCTTTATTAAGAATTATTTCAGAAACTGAAATAATTAACGGGACTGAATATATAGATCATTACACTTATGATTCTCATGGTAAGTTATTGACTTATACTTATCCTAACGGTCTCGAACTCAAGTACAACTATCTAAATGGCTATTTAAAGAAAATCACTAGTTTTAAAGAAGGTACACCATTCATTCTTTGGAAGAATATTGAATGTAATAAGTTTGGAAATATAACTAAGAGTTATCATGGTTCTCAACTGTATGAAAATGACTATAGTTTAAACACTAATAGATTGACTGCATCGTATTGTGAAGGAATTCAAGATTTTGAATACAAATATGATAACTTAGGAAATTTAAAACATCGTTATGATAATCTACATAGAATTAATAATCAGTCATTGCATGAAGAATTTATTTATGATTTAAGTAATCAGTTGGTTACAATTATTAAAAATTGGCAATCTCGAAGTATTTCCTATGATAACCTATCAAACATAGATATTAAAAGTGATGTTGGAAAATATAATTATATTGACTCAGATAAGCCATATCGTGTAACATCGATAAATGCTAACTTAAATTTGAATGATTCATACCAGACTCCAGAAACAGTAACATACAATTACCTAAATAAAGTAAAAACTATAACTTCGAATGGTTCAATTTTGGATGTTGAGTATGGAATAACTAATGAACGAATCTCACAAAATTACTCTTACACAGCCAATCCAAACACAATAATTAAGGAGAAATTATTTGTTAAGGGAGGTTTGACAGAAGTTATATTTTATTATGATCATACAAAAAAAGTTATCAATTATATTACATCACCTGAAGGTTTGATAGCTGTTGAAATTGAAGAAATTGGTGAAAATTTTGAAAATAAGGAATGGTATTGGATTTATTCAGATAATCTTGGTAGTATCACGACAGTTATTCGGGACAGCGATCAATCTAAATCAGAATATAGCTATGATGCCTGGGGAAAGGAAAGGGATCCCTTAACCTGGAATGCTACTTCTAATGTTCAGCGTATTATAGATCGAGGGTTTACGGGTCATGAACATTTGACTGAGTTTGGTCTGATCAATATGAATGGCCGGGTTTATGATCCTACTATTGGACGATTTTTATCTCCAGATCCAATTAATCAAGCTCCTGATTGCCCAGGTAATTATAATACGTACAGTTACTGTTTAAACAATCCATTAAAATATACTGATCCAAGTGGTAATAGTTGGGGTAATGCAATCTATCAAATTGGGACTTTCTTGGCTTGGCAATTTGGTAAAAACGCTCATGATAACAGGGATCCAAATACTGGGAGATGGAATTTTGACATCAATAAATGTACAGTTATTGTGGGCGTTAATTTTAACACAAATTTTTCTGATTTCACTTGTTATGCTTCAATGAGTATGAACAGTGAGGAAAGCTTAACTGTTGGTTATAATGGCCAGAACGGGTTAGGATATGGTTCAAATCCAAATTATTTATTTTATCCAAACAAGGATTATTTGGCAATTGACTATGCAGTTGTCAATTCTATATATAATAATTTATACATTTATGATAATTATGATGAAGTTGAGAGAGTAGATATAGTAGATCTTAATGGAAGAATAAGAAGTGCTTCATTGATGAGGGCTGAAGGTTATAATAAGGATCCTAGTAATGAAGGGAAGTTGAATGGATTAGTAAAAAAACAAAAGCTTCATCCATGGGATTATCAATTTCTTAGGGTTACAACAAAAGTTCCAGATGGTTATGGATTAACTGAGGATGGTGTATATATTCATTGGAGAAAGGGAGTTTTCAATAGGTATAATGGGACATACATTGCTGGAACTTATGTTCATAGTACAAGAACTATACACATAAGTCCTAAAACGACAAATGGGTCGTATTTAGAATTTACGTCAGCTTATGTACATGAATTTATTCACTATTTCCAACGTATTAATTTTGTAAAAGATTATAAGTGGGAATATGAAGCTTATTGGTTTTGCATTCAGCTTTACCAAAAGCATGGTTTTGATTTTGGTGGTTTCCCAAAGGGAATAGAAAATTTAGGATATAAACCAAATTTTGGCAGTTATAACGTTGATATATCAAAGTATTTATGAAAAAGCTTGTCGTTTTAATTATATGTTCAATT
>CALCQV010000131.1 GCA_937894795.1 uncultured Bacteroidales bacterium | reverse complement strand
TTATATTCAAAAAAACCTCCATACCATTGAGAAACCTGTAAACTTTGTTTTCCATGGAGGCTCAGGCTCAAGTCGTGAAGAAATCAGGGAGGCTATAAGCTATGGTGTTGTGAAAATGAATATTGATACTGATACCCAATGGGCAACCTGGGAAGGTGTAATGCAATATTATAAGAAAAACGAAGGCTATTTGCAAGGACAGATCGGAAATCCTGAAGGCGCTGACAAACCCAATAAGAAATATTATGATCCCCGCAAGTGGTTGAATGAAGGACAAAAAACCATGATCAACCGACTGAAGATAGCCTTTGAAGACCTGAATTGCATTAACAGAAACTAATTAGTCAGCTATTTACCGACAACATATTGACGGAGACGCAAGAAATTGCGTCTCTATTTTTTTTAACCGTATCTTTGCAGCTTCATTAATATAAGCCCATTATGACTGTTGAATCTGCCAAGTCAATTAAACGATATACCATCACATCAGCGCTCCCTTATGCAAACGGGCCTATACATATTGGTCATTTGGCCGGAGTATATGTCCCTGCCGATATTTATGCACGGTATCTGAGATCAAAGGGTGAATCTGTATTATTCATTGGAGGCTCTGATGAGCATGGTGTTCCCATCACTATCAAGGCTAGAAAAGAAGGAATAACACCTCAACAGGTAGTTGATAAATACCATAATATCATTAAGAAATCATTTGAAGACTTCGGAATCTCTTTTGATATCTATTCACGAACATCCAATAAAATACACCACGAAACTGCATCTGATTTCTTCAAAACACTCTATGATAAAGGTGAGTTTACAGAGAAATTCTCCAACCAGTTTTATGATGAAGAGCACCAGACTTTCTTAGCCGACAGATACATTACGGGTACCTGCCCCCATTGCAGTTTTGAAAAGGCTTATGGTGACCAGTGTGAAAATTGCGGTACGTCACTTAATGCTACTGACCTAATAAATCCGCGTTCAGCACTTAGTGGTAGTATTCCTGTTATGAGAGAAACTAAGCACTGGTTTCTACCCCTTGATAAATACGAAGGATGGTTGCGGAAATGGATACTGGAAAGCCATAAAGATGACTGGAAACCTAACGTATACGGGCAATGCAAATCATGGCTAGACACTGGGCTGCAACCACGCGCTGTAACCAGAGATCTTGATTGGGGTGTAAAGGTCCCTCTCCCAGGTGCTGAAGATAAGGTGCTTTATGTTTGGTTTGATGCGCCAATAGGTTATATCTCAGCAACCCGTGAATGGGCTGAACAAACAGGCAATAATTGGGAGCCATGGTGGAAAGACGAATCTTCAAAGCTGGTTCACTTTATTGGGAAAGACAACATAGTTTTTCATTGCATAGTCTTCCCAGGCATGTTGAAAGCTGAAGGTTCATATATTCTGCCCGATAATGTGCCGGCCAATGAATTCCTAAATCTTGAGAATGATAAAATATCTACATCCCGCAATTGGGCAGTGTGGTTGCATGAATATCTGGAAGAACTACCGGGTAAACAGGACGTATTAAGGTATATTCTTACTGCCAATGCCCCAGAAACAAAAGACAATGATTTTACATGGCGCGATTACCAAACACGCAATAACAGTGAACTCCTGTCAATATTTGGTAATTTCGTGAACCGTACAATGGTTCTAACCCACAAGTATTTTGATGGGAATGTACCTGCCCCTTCAAAATTAGATGAATATGATAAGCAGGTGCTCAATGAGTTGGCTGAATATCCTTCGAAAATAGGATATAGTATTGAACATTACAGGTTCAGGGAGGCTTTAAATGAGTTTATGAACCTGGCAAGGCTCGGCAATAAATACCTTACCGATACTGAGCCCTGGAAGACCATTAAGACCAGCCCTGAGCGCGTAAAGACAAACCTGAATATTGCACTGCAGATATGTGCCAATCTCGCTATCCTCTGTGAACCATTCATGCCCTTTACCGCCTCTAAATTAACTGAAATGCTCAATCTTCCTGTAATGACATGGGATAAAGCCGGCAAATCAAATCTTATAGAGTCAGGCCACATTCTATATCAACCTGCACTCCTATTTGAAAAGATTGAAGATGAAACCATTCAATTTCAGGTGCAGAAGCTGTTAGACACCAAGAAAGCCAACGAGGCAGAGAGTGCTGTGGCAACACTCTCCAAACCTATTGTTGAATTTGACGATTTCGGAAAGATTGATTTAAGGATTGGAACTATTATTGCCGCTGAAAAGGTTGCCAAAACCAAGAAATTGCTAAAACTGACCATTGATACGGGTATTGATAAGCGTACCGTTGTTTCAGGTATAGCTGAACATTACGATCCTGATAAAATTATTGGGCAGCAAGTCACAATCCTGATTAATCTTGCCTCAAGAAATCTGAAGGGAATTGATTCGCAAGGCATGATATTGATGGCTGAAAACCATGATGGCGAGCTTTGCTTTGTTTCACCTGTAAAAACTTTTAACAACGGCTCAGAAGTCAGGTAAAGACTTTAATATATTTCACCAATTAATGTATAGGTCACTCATTATTGACCATTGGATTATTTAATATACTTTTGTTACAGAACATACTCAACCAATGATAGTTATTGACAATACCATAGTTTCTGATGATTTAAAAGAAGCCTGTTTTGTATGTGATCTCTCAAAGTGCAAAGGAGCATGCTGTGTGGAAGGTGATGCCGGTGCCCCTCTTGAGGAAGAGGAGATATCCATTCTTGAAGACTCGATTGATTACATTTATCCATACATGCGTGAGGAGTCTGTGCGGGAAATAGAACGTAACGGTGTCTTTGACTTTGATGAATATGGCCATTATGTTACTCCACTTGTTAATGGCAAAGAGTGTGCTTTTGTAGTATTCAACGACGAGGGTATTGCCTTATGCGCTATTGAGAATGCCTGGAAAGAAGGAAAAACTACATTCAGAAAACCAATCTCTTGTCATCTCTATCCAATACGATTAAGCAGGTATAAAGACTTTGAGGCAGTAAATTATCATCAGTGGTATATTTGTTCTCCTGCCACAGAATATGGCAAAAAATTAAAAGTGCCGGTATATGAATTCCTTAAAGAGGCACTCATCAGAAAATATGGTGAGCGATATTTCGAGCAACTATGTAAACAAATAATCGACAAACAAAAACATAAATAATAAAACCGGCTTAAGGCCGGTTTTATTATTTTCATTAACCGATGGCCACTTTTGTTCTGAATACAACAAAAATGAAAAGACCGGTTCAATAGTTTATACCAATGCGGGAACAGCCTTTGCTGCAGCAATAGCCTCCAATTCCTTATCAATATGGAACAATCCGGCTTTATCATCACCAACCAGATTCATCTTGTCAAGTATTGAGTGTGCAGTGCTCTCCTCTTCAATCTGCTCATTGATATACCATTGCAGGAAGTTACCGGTAGTATAATCCTTTTCTTCCATAGTTATGGCATATATATTATTGATTGAAGCGGTAATGAATTCCTCATGTTTCAGTACATTTTGAAATACTTCCAAGAGTGATGAATATTTGGCATTTGGCAATTCAAGAGCCTGTAGTTGTGAATATCCTCCACGATCATTCAGGAACTTGATGAATTTTAGCATGTGCATTCTTTCTTCGTCTGATTGTTTGTAGAGAAAATCAGCTGCACCTCTGTAGCCCTTGGTTTCACACCATGAAGCCATAGCCATATAAAGGCGGGATGAATGCTCCTCATTCTTTATCTGATTATTGATGGCTTCTTCAACTTTTTTAGAGATCATAACATTATGTTTTTAAATTTATCAATTATTTTTCAGTGCTTCTGCACCACTAACTATTTCAAGTATTTCATTGGTTATGGCAGCCTGGCGTGCCTTATTGTACGACAATTTAAGATCTTTCAACAATTCAGAAGCATTGTCGGTAGCCTGTGACATAGCTGTCATTCGGGCGCCCTGCTCTGAGGCCCATGAATCAAGCAGCGCCTTAAACAGTTGTGTTCTGAGTATTCTTGGCACTATTGATTCCAGGATCTCTTCTCTTGAGGGATCAAAGATATAGTCAGCTTGAGCACTATTATCCACTCCTCCTTCAGCAGGTTCCACAGGTAAAAATTGTTCTGTTACCAAATACTGAACAACTGCGTTCTTAAATTGATGATAAACAATGAAAATATAGTCGATTTCCTTCTTGGTGTAAAGCATCACGAGATGGTCGGCCAAATCAGATGCTGCCTTAAAAGAAAGATCATCATACAAATGATCATAAGAATCAATCAACTTGAAATTACTCTTTCTAAAATATTCTGTAGCTTTTCTTCCTATAGTAATCATGGAAATTTCAGCTTCAGCATTGGCATTTAATATAGCGGAAGTAACGTTGTTGGCCTGTTTGATGACATTAGAGTTAAATGCGCCGCAAAGTCCTCTGTTAGAAGAAAGCACCACAAAAAGATATCGTGCTGTTGATCTCTTTTCCGATAATCCACCTGGAAGAGTCACATCGGCACCTCCGCTTAAATTTTGCAGTAAGCTTTGTTGCTTTTGAGCAAACGGACGGAGTTGAAGAATGTTTGTTTGCGCTTTCCTTAGTTTTGAGGCAGCAACCATTTTCATAGCACTCGTAATCTGCTGTGTAGATTTAACTGAAGCTATGCGGTTTCTTACTTCTTTTAAACTGGCCATCTTTCAAAATTTACTACTTAGATTTCGTACTTACGTATCTGCTGTTTCGCTATTTCTTCAAGTTCATTCTCTATCTCAGCAGTATATTCTCCTTTCCTGAGAGAATCTAGCAGTGGCTGATGGTTCTCAACCAGATAATGCATGAATTCCAGTTCAAAATCATGTACCCGTTCTACCGGAATTTTCTGCAACAGGCCTTTTGATCCACAGAAAATAATAGCCACCTGTAATTCAACTGATATTGGTGAATATTGGGGTTGCTTTAGTATTTCCACATTTCTGAAGCCCTTATCCAGCACTGCTTTTGTAATAGCATCAAGATCGGACCCAAATTTTGAAAATGCCTCTAATTCCCTAAACTGAGCCTGGTCAAGCTTTAATGAGCCTGCCACCTTTTTCATTGGCTTTATCTGTGCACTTCCACCAACTCTTGATACTGAAATACCAACATTGATTGCAGGACGGATTCCTGAATTGAAAAGGTTGGTTTCGAGGAATATCTGACCATCAGTAATGGAAATTACATTGGTAGGTATATAGGCAGAGACGTCACCGGCCTGTGTTTCAATAATTGGCAGTGCTGTGAGTGAACCACCCCCCTTTACTTTATGCTTGATAGATTCAGGCAAATCATTCATCTGCTTAGCAATTTCATCACTTGCAATGATCTTAGCAGCTCTTTCAAGCAAACGTGAATGCAGGTAAAAGACATCTCCCGGATAAGCTTCTCGTCCTGGAGGACGGCGAAGTAACAGTGACACTTCACGATAAGCCACAGCCTGTTTTGACAAATCATCATAAATGATCAATGCAGGGCGACCGGTATCTCTGAAATACTCACCAATAGCAGCTCCTGCAAAGGGGGCATAAAACTGCATGGCAGCAGCATCACTGGCAGTCGCAACAACAATGACTGTGTATTTCATGGCGCCCTTTGACTCCAAAGTCTGCACGAGGTTTGCAACTGTACTTCCCTTTTGTCCTATGGCTACATAAATGCAATATACAGGTTCTCCTTTATCGTAAAACTCCTTCTGATTGATAATCGTATCTATTGCAATGGCTGATTTCCCTGTCTGGCGATCTCCGATAATCAGCTCACGCTGTCCTCTGCCAATAGGGATCATGGCATCAATGGCCTTGATTCCTGTTTGCAGTGGTTCATTACCCGGTTGACGGTAAATAACGCCGGGAGCTTTTCTTTCAATAGGCATTTCATAAGCTTCGCCTAAAATTGGGCCCTTGCCGTCAATAGGCTCACCAATGGTATTAATTACCCTGCCAAGCATACCTTCACTAACCTTAATAGAGGCAATCTGGCGTGTTCTTTTTACCTGGTCGCCTTCATTAATTCCGGTAGCTTCACCAAGCATAACCACACCAACATTGTCCTCTTCCAGATTGAGAACAATACCCTTAACACCGGTATTTCCAAAATCAACAAGCTCACCCGCCTGTACATTGTACAGACCAAAGATGCGGGCAATACCATCACCCACTTGCAACACTGTGCCTACTTCTGCAAGTTCAGCTTCTGATTTAAAACCTGCCAGTTGCTGTCGTAATATTGCTGATACTTCAGCCGGCTTAATTTCTGCCATATAAAATAATTATTTAGAATCCTTTGATATATGTGTTAATATTAAACTCCTGTTGCAGTGTCTGAATTTTCTTTCTGATACTGTCATCAAATTTAACTCCTTCAATTTCAACAATCAGCCCTCCTATAATATCAGGATCAACAAGTTCGTTAAGAATAATTTCCGACTTAGTCTGTTCTGTCAGTATGCTTATCAACTGCTCATACGATGACTTCTCAAGCTTTTTTGCACTCGTTACATTGGCAACCTTAATTCCTTTAGATTTTCTGTATAGTTCGATAAATGAGTGAGCAATACCCGGAAGATGCTCTTCCCTGTGCTTTCTGATAAGTATATCAATAAAAGTGCCGGTTACAACACCAATCTTATCTTTAAATATCTCATTTATCACTTTGATCTTCTTATCGCTGAATACTATAGGGCTTTTCAACATCACCCTAAGTTCTCTGCTCTTGTCACAAATGTCAGCTATAATCTGAACATCATTGAATGTTTCTTCCACCTTGTTTTTCTCAGCAGCAAAATCAAACAATGCAGTGGCATACCGAAGATTTATTCTATGGTTACTCATGACTTAGTTAAGGTTTATTTCACCAAGGGATTTATCAACAAAATGCTTACTGCGAACAGAGTCGGAGAGTTCCTCACGAATAAGCTTTTCAGCAATTTCAACTGAGAGATTTGCTACCTGGTTTTTAAGGTCAGTAATAGCAGCCATCTTCTCATGTTGTATTCTTTCTCTGGCTGATTCGAGAATTCTGTCAGCCTCCACAGTTGCTCTTTCTCTTGCATCTTCAATAAGCTTTTCACGAACTTTCCTGGCATCTCTCATCAATGCATCGCGTTCTTCTTTTGCTTCTTTCAGAAGTTTCTCATTTGTAAACTGGAGCGTCTCCATTTCCCTGCGTGCCGCTTCAGCCTGATGAAGTGATTGCTCAATGGCAATTTCCCTTTCTTTTAAGGCATTCATCACCGGTGGCCACACGAATTTACCCAGAATAAACAGTAATAGCCCAAAGGCCACAGTCATCCAGAATATCAATCCTATACCGGGAGTTACTAATTCCATTTTTTTCTGTTTTTAATTACGACAGTAATAAATTATACCGCTTCAACCAACCGTTAAAACGGTATAATTACTTTTCATTAAAGGACTACAACCAGCAAACAGATAACAATTGCAAAGAAGGCAACACCTTCAATAAGTGCTGCTGATACAATCATGTTTGATCTGATGTCACCAGCTGATTCAGGCTGCCTGGCAATGGATTCCAATGCACCGCGACCAATGTTGCCGATACCAAGGCCGGCACCAATAGCTGCAATACCTGCTCCTATTGCTGCGCCCACTTTAGCAATGGGTGCAAGGTCAGCTGCAACCTGCAGAAGTAATGTTAATAGAGTCATAATTAATTGTTTTAAGGGTTATATTGTAAACTATTTTTATTTATTAATGTGATTCAGTGTGTTCATGTTCTTCAGTGGCCATTCCAAAATACAGGGCAGAGAGTATAGTAAATACATAAGCCTGTATAAAGGCAACCAGCAATTCAAGTAAGCTTATAAATAATGAGAAAAATACCGAAACCGGGCTCACACCATAAGCCAGTCCTGTGTTCATCTGTCCAAATATGAATATCAACGATACAAATCCCAATACTATGATATGACCTGCAGTAATGTTGGCAAAAAGACGGACCATCAATACAAATGGCTTAATAAACATACCGGCAAGTTCAATTATTGGTATCAATGGCAAAGGGAATTTAAGCCACCATGGTATACCGGGAGCATTGAAAATATGAAGCCAGTAATTCTTATTTGCTTTGATAAGTATTATTACAAACGTAAACAGAGCTAAAACGAGTGTAACAGCAATATTACCGGTTACATTGGCACCCCCGGGGAAGATTGGAATCAAACCAATCAGATTACTTAGAAAAATGAAAAAGAAAGTGGTCAGTAAAAACGGCATGTATTTATAGTAATGCTTTCCTATTGAAGGAATAGCTATATCATCACGTATAAATAGTATCAATGGCTCCAGCAATGATTGCAAGCCCTTAGGGGCGTGACCGGCATTTCGCTTGTAAGAACGTGCAACAGAAAAGAAAATAATCAACATTATAATGACACTGACAAATATACCAGCCACTGTTTTTGTTATAGAGAAATCAAGAGGTTTGCCGGCAGTTGTATCAGTAACCATAGTTCCGGGCGTCACTTTCACTATCTTCCCCTTATCGGCATTACGCTCAATTTCAAGCTTATATCCTTTGTAAGATGCGTGTCCATGCTCAAATTTGGAAGAGCAAAACATTACCAACTTACCATTATCCAAAAGTATTATCGGTAGAGGAATGGAAATATGGGTATGACCAACAGTTGCAATATGCCATTCATGGTTATCAATAATATGATCAATGATCATTTGCCCGGCATTAAACTCTTCACTTTGCTTTGCATTATGAGATGTGCTATCTTCGTGGCTGCTTAAATCAGGCGTTGACGACCAGCATATTAACACACTGAAAATGAAGATAATCGATACTATATATTTTCTCATTCCTTTAAACCGTATGGTAAAATACTCTAAGTTATTTTAGGTAATGCAATATTAAGACTTTTTTGTAACACAGTATTCCTTTTCCCTGAAATACTTATAAACCTTAAGGCTATGTAACAGTGTAACATAATTTGGGAAAACATAGTTTTACATAACAAAATAACTGCTAAAGTGTTCTTTGATCTATAATAATTTTGTTACCTGTGAATGTACGTATCAACTAACTGAATAGAACTGATTAAATGGATAATGTGGAAGAGGATATTATCTTTATGAAGCAGGCTTATGCCGAAGCTCTTAAAGCTCTGTCGATCGACGAGGTTCCTATTGGCGCCGTAATTACTTTTAACGGTAACATAATCGCAAGAGGCCATAATTTAACTGAAACTCTTAACGATGCCACTGCACATGCAGAGATGCAATCATTTACAGCAGCATCAAATCATATAGGGGGCAAGTATCTGAATGATTGTACTTTATATGTTACTGTGGAACCTTGTCCAATGTGTGCTGCTGCTGCTTACTGGGTTCAATTAGGCCGAATTGTATACGGTACTCCCGATATAAAAAGAGGATACACAACCATACACAGCAATATTCTGCATCCTAAAACAAAAGTCACCAAGGGTATCATGGCTGATGAATGTCAAAAATTAATGACTGATTTCTTCAAAAAGAAACGTTAGGCTATCCATAAAAAAGGGGCAGTCATCTAACCGCCCCAATTATTAGTTTCCATGCAAGGAATTATTTGCCCTGCACTCCTCCAAGCACTTCTTCCAATTTTGATGTTAATGCATCACCTGTGAGATTACGCGCAATAATGATTCCATTTGCATCAAGTAATACATTTGACGGAATTGACATTACCCCGTACAATTTACTTGCTGCATTGTTCCAATACTGTAAATCAGAAACATGTGACCAGGTAAGCCCATCTTCACTTATTGCCTCTTTCCAGCTTGCAGCCTCCTTGTCTAGCGATACGCCAAGAATATCAAAACCTTTGGCATTAAATTTTTGATACGCAGCAACAACATTAGGATTCTCTCTTCGGCACGGACCGCACCAGGAGGCCCAGAAATCTATCAATACTATTTTTCCTCGCATGTTCGACAAGGTAATAGGATTACCTTCCGTATCATTCATTGTAAAATCAGGCGCAACTTGTCCAACTTCAACACTTTCAAGTATCTTGATGCGATCTTCAAGCATAACCGAGAAAGAGGACTTCTTCACTTTGGAATCCAAACTTGCCATTATGTCCTTGAGGTCAGAAAGCTCAAATTCATATGAGTGACGCATGGCTATATAAGGTGAAACAAACGATGAAGGATTACCGGTAATATATTCCAGAATATCAGCCTTCCTCTTTTTGTCGAACTCTTCCATCTGACCTTCCAGAAGCTTCATCTGAACTGAGTCTTTTGCGCGGGCAGCCTCGTTGTATTTAGAGTATATTCCAATCTCTGACGACTGAAATTCATTTAGTTTGTTAAGGTACTTCCTGTACTCAACATCCGAAACTGAGCCTTTAACTGTAGGTTTATTAAGACTATCAATATTAAAGGATATATTTATTTCAGATGCTTCATTGAAGAATCCCACAAAACGCGACTCGTCAAGACCTATATAATAGATATCAGGATTATCAATTACTCCCTGAAACTTGAATTTACCATTCTCAACTACAGCGGTGTCCAAAATCTGAAACTGCCCGTCGGCATTCTTCTGCAAATAGACATTACCTGTAAAATTACCAACAATTTTACCGCTAATGAGATATTCGTTGCTTTTACGGGAATTACAAGCCGATAAAGAGATCAGTAAAGTCAAAAATAAGATTAGATTTTTCATAGTCATGATTTTAGTTTCCAAAATTAGCATATAAACCAATGATAACATATACATTCAGATAGTTGCTTAACAATGTTTAACAGATTTGATAAAAGAAGCTATTTTTTTCTGCTCATAAACAGGTATTCAATCAAAACTATAAGCACCAGTGTAAAGAGACTGCTGGCAATCATTCTGATGAAAATAATACCCGCTTCAGCAAAATAAAATGATTCAAGAATACCAAAAGCCAATTGGTGCAACAGAGTCAGAAAAAGAGTATAAAAAACAAACCATTGGGTACCCATATCGGGTATACCCGGGTTAAGATAAGCCTCATAGTCGGCAGGCGCACCGACAGCCCTGATTATTGTTGGTCGCATATAAGCCATAAAGACACACGAGGCTGTATGCAAACCGACTGAATTGCTAAAAATGTCAATGGAAAATCCTAATGCAAAAGCCGACAGCAGCAGAAACCATCCCGGTGTTTCAAAAGGGAGCAACAATATAAACAGTATGTACAAAGGCGGATTGATATAACCACCCAGGTTAATATGATCAATGATCAATACCTGTAATGCTATAAGCACTACAAAACGCACAAACAGATATAGGTACGATTTATTCATCAATCACCTGTTTACTTAGTTCTACCTGCTCTTCCCTGAATAGATTCTTTACAATATATACATGCGACAGGCCATTTAAATCGGCTGACCATTTAAAACCAATATCATAAAAATGATCACCCTCTTTTACTTTGATTGTTTCAACTGTACCAACCATAACTCCCTCAGGAAAAATGTGACTGAATCCACTGGTATATATAGTATCACCTTTTATCACTTTAACATGCACCGGAATATCAGTCAAACTTCCCTTATCAGGATTTTGGCCTTGCCAGAGTACTGTCCCCATTTGTCCCAGTCGGTCAATGCGTGCGCTAACTTTGGAGTGTTTATTAAGGACAGACATCACCCAACTGAAATTATCTGAAACGCTAACCACCGTTCCCACTATTCCATTTGGACTGATTACAGCCATATCATGCTCTATTCCATGGCGTTTCCCCTTGTTGAGCATAATATAATTATTTCTTTTACCGGTTGAATTACTAACTACTTTGGCAACGGTATATCTGTATGTTTGTCTATTCAGTGTATCAACAAGTTGTGTTGTTAAGGTGTCAGTAGTCACCAGGCCATGTTTCAGGCTCTGCCATAACACAGCATTCTCAGCAGCCAGCTTATCGTTTTCCTGTTTTAAATAGAAATAACCGGTAATTGAGGAATAGGTACTATTGATTGAGCCGGTAAAACGGTCAGTCAGATTAGTTATAACTGCACGCTGATAATAGCTTTTGTTTACCAGTAGCACTACAGATAATATTTCCAGCACGAGGAATAAGAAGAAGAAGTTATGCTTCCAAATAAAAGCCAGGATGTGCCGCATATATCATCACTTCAGCCAAAGCCTACTTATTTAATAAGGAATGTGAACTTATTAAAGTTCTTTAAAGCTATACCTGTACCTCTGGCCACCGCCCGAAGGGGATCTTCAGCCACATGAACCGGCAATTTTGTCTTTAAATGCAACCTTTTATCCAATCCACGTAACATTGAGCCTCCGCCTGCAAGGTAAATACCGGTTCTATAGATATCAGCCGACAATTCAGGAGGAGTCATTTCCAGAGCATTGAGGACAGCAGCTTCTATCTTACTGATTGATTTATCAAGGCAATGGGCAATTTCACTATAGTTAACGTAAATTTCCTTTGGAATTCCGGTAAGCATATCTCTACCATGCACCGGATAATCAGGTGGAGGATTATCAAGTTCAGTAATTGCCGCACCAACGTTTATCTTTATTGCTTCGGCAGTACGTTCTCCGATATTGATATTGTGCTGTTTACGCATATACTCTTCAATATCATTATTGAAGTCGTCACCGGCTATTCTGATGGATTTATTATTAACGATACCTCCCAAGGCAATAACGGCTATTTCACTTGTACCTCCACCTATATCGATAATCATATTACCGGTGGGTTCAAGCACATCAATTCCAATTCCAATAGCAGCAGCCATTGGTTCATGAATCAGCCTGACCTCCTTTGCACCGGCTTGTTCAGCAGAGTCCTTCACCGCCCGTTCTTCAACTTCGGTAATACCTGAAGGGATACAGATAACCATTTTAAGCGCCGGTGGGAACAAGCTTCTGGTTGGGCCGGTCATCTTTATCAACTCCCTAATCATGTATTCTGCCGATTGAAAATCGGCTATAACTCCATCCCGCAATGGACGTATCGTTTTAATGTTTTCATGTGTCTTGCCATGCATCATCATGGCTCTTTTACCCACTGCTATTATTTTACCCGTATTCCGCTCTATTGCTATAATTGAAGGTTCATCAACAACCACCTTGTCATTATATATAATGATAGTATTGGCAGTGCCGAGGTCCATTGCAATCTCTTTAGTCATGAAGGAGAAAAGTCCCATCTTATAGTTTTTATTTCAATGATTTAATAAATTATTGACAAGGCATTAATGTTTAAAATGACGGATACCGGTAAAAACCATACTGATATCATGCTTATCACAATACTCTATGGTTTCATTATCCCTAACTGAACCACCGGGTTGAATAACACTTACAATACCAGTTTTATGAGCAATTTCAACTGAATCAGCAAAAGGGAAAAAAGCATCTGAAGCCATGACGGCATTTTTTAGATTGAGCCCGAACGCATTTGCTTTCTCAATAGCCTGTTTTAATGCATCAACCCTGGAAGTTTGCCCAATACCACTGGCAAGTAACTTTTTACCCGATGCAAGCACTATAGCATTTGACTTACTGTGCTTCACTATTTTGTTTGCAAAAAGCAGATCTTCCATTTGTCCGGCATCCGGTGTTTTATGTGTAATAACCTTCAATTCATCAACCGACTCAATTTTCAAATCCTTGTCCTGGTATAAAACACCATTTAATACACTTCTAAACTGTTGAGCCTGAAAATCAAATGATTTAGCCTGCAAAATTATTCTATTTTTCTTAGTCATCAGAACATCGAGCGCATTTTTTTCATACCCCGGAGCCAGGATTATTTCAAAAAATATTTTATTTATCTCCTCAGCTGTTGCTTCATCTATTGGCGAGTTGGTAATCAGGACACCGCCGTATGCTGATACCGGATCAGCCTGCAGGGCTTCATTCCATGCATCTCTCAAAAGCGGCCTGCTGGCTACTCCACAAGCGTTGTTATGTTTTAGAATAGCAAAGGTGGTTTCATTGAAATCACTAATCAAACTTATCCCTGCATCAAGATCCAACAGATTATTGTATGAAAGCTCTTTCCCATGCAATTTACTAAAAACACCCTCCAGGTTCCCGAAATATGCTGCTTCCTGATGTGGGTTCTCTCCATAACGCAATTTCATGGGATTTCGTGCCCTTATTTTTAATTCGTTATCATCGGTGTGAACAATAACGCCTGATTTATGCTTTTCAGTATCAGTATAATCAGATAGATAATTGAAGATTGCATTATCGTATGAAGAAGATTTCTCAAAGGCCCGTTTGGCAAACTCAAGTCTCTCATTCAGCTCCGTACTGCATTCATAACGACTGGCAATATCCAATAATTCGGCATATTGGTCAGGAGAGGAGATGCAGAGTACATGTTTATAATTCTTGGCTGCAGCCCTGATAAGAGAGATGCCTCCAATATCAATTTTTTCAATTATATCATGATGTTTGGCACCTGTAAGTACAGTCTGTACAAATGGATATAAATTAACAACCACCAGATCAAAGGTGTCAATGTCAAAGGCTTCCATATCCAATTTATCCTGTTCAAGGTCAGGCCTGCCCAGAATACCACCAAAAACCTTTGGATGCAAAGTCTTCACCCTTCCTCCGAGAATGGATGGATAACCGGTTAAATCTTCAACCTTATTGCATTCAATACCCAATGAACATATAAAATCGTAAGTTCCTCCGGTAGAATACAGACTAACCCCCTTTTCATTAAGTTTCTTAATGATGGAGTCAAGTCCTTCTTTATAATAAACTGAAATCAGGGCTTTCCTTATTGTTTTGCTAGTAATCATATTTTTCGATAAGAAATAAAGTTAACGGTGAAGCCAAGGAAGTTGATATGCAGAAAGCTGAAAACTAACTTTTTAACGTTATGATTTTGCGACCTCTACCACAATGCAATTTTATTAATTTTTATGTCAATCTCCAAATGATTAAGCAGTTTTAAGTGACAATTAAATCACTAATTTTACTTCTTTAAACAAATCCATGAAAAAGATTACCGCAACACTGAAATTATTCCGTGAAAGTTATGTATTCGCATTGCGCGCTATTGTTGTAAATAAGGTTAGAACAATACTTTCACTTCTTGGAATAACCATAGGTATCTTTTCTATCATCTCTGTTTTTACAATATTTGATTCCATTGAGAGTACAGTACGTTCAAGCGTCAACTCACTTGGGAGCAATGTGCTCTTTATTCAGAAATGGCCTTGGGCATTTGGGGGTGATTATCCATGGTGGGAGTATATGAAAAGGCCCGAACCCAGATTATCAGAGCTAAATGAGATTCAACGGAAAAGTCAGGCATCATCAGCTTCGGCATATATGGTGAGCACTATGCGTAAAGTGAAACATGGCAGTCTCTCCATTCAAGGCTCTATAGTTGCTGTGTCACATGATTACCCTAATGTCATGTCATTTGAGTTATCATCAGGAAGGTACTTTACAGCTGATGAATCAGCCGGAGGGCGCCCACTTGCCATCATAGGCAATCAGATTGCAAATGGCCTATATGGAAATACGGATCCCATAGGACAAAAAATAAAGGTGTTTGGCCGGCAGATGGAGGTGATTGGAGTATTTAAGAAAGAGGGTATGAACAATTTTGGCAACTCCACTGATAATTACGTAATGATGCCAGTTGGCTTCGCAAAGTCATTTATCGACCTGAAGGGCGACAATATCGGGGCAGCCATTTTGGTTAAAGCAAACTCCACTGTTTCAAATGATGAACTTTCATACGAGTTAAAGGGTATAATGCGTTCAGTTAGAAAATTAAAACCGGGTACGGACGATGATTTTGCGATAAACCAAACTGATATTCTTACCCAGGGCTTTGATGCCGTATTCAGGGTAATAGGAATGGTTGGATGGATTATAGGGGGTTTCTCATTACTAGTTGGTGGATTCGGCATTGCCAATATCATGTTCGTTTCAGTTAAAGAACGCACGGCTCAAATAGGTATTCAAAAATCAATGGGAGCCAAGAACTCATTTATTCTTCAGCAATTCTTGTTTGAATCCATTTTTCTTTCAGTACTGGGTGGTATAATTGGCCTGATTCTGATTTTCGCAATTACCAAAGTTATTTCCTACACCTTTGATATGCCGCTTATTCTAACTGCAGGTAACGTTATTCTTGGCATCTCAGTATCAGCAATAATAGGACTTGTATCAGGTTTTATTCCCTCCCTATCAGCTTCAAGGCTTGATCCGGTTGAAGCAATGCGATCATCATTCTGATGCTGAAATATCAATTTAATATCACATATTTTACCCGGCGTTTTTTTTAACAGTACACAATTCATAAAAATTTTAGTTGTTTATAAGGAGATTCACTATTTT
The DNA here is from genome assembly GCA_937894795.1 of uncultured Bacteroidales bacterium. GTDB lineage: Bacteria > Bacteroidota > Bacteroidia > Bacteroidales > Lentimicrobiaceae > Lentimicrobium. The sequence goes on along the minus strand of CALCQV010000131.1, from coordinate 30,986 downwards.
TACCCATCAAAACAGTAAAAATGCATAAGAGATGGGTTGTTAAACCTAAAGGTGACCCTGCAAAGGTTCATTCTTTAGCCGAGGCGTTAAGTATTAGTGAAGTAGTTGCTGAATTACTTGTTCAACGTGGTATTTATACATTCCAGGAAGCCAAGTCTTTTTTCAGGCCTGATCTTAATGAGCTCCATGATCCCTTTCTGATGAAAGATATGGAGGCTGCTATTTCCCGAATATTTACAGCTATTGAAAAGAAGGAGAAGATTCTGGTTTATGGTGACTATGATGTGGACGGCACTACTGCGGTGGCACTTGTTTATACATTTCTTCTGGAGACAGGCATGCCGGAGAACCTTTTAGATTTCTATATCCCCGATCGATACACAGAAGGTTATGGTATATCAATTCAGAGTATTGATTATGCAAAAAATGATAACTTTAAACTGGTGATCGCATTGGATTGTGGGATAAAAGCAATTGAAAAAATTAATTATGCCAACAATCTGGGGGTTGATTTTATCATTTGTGACCATCATCGTCCGGGGGATTCTATTCCGGAAGCTATTGCTGTACTTGATCCAAAACGACATGATTGCCAATATCCTTATAAGGAATTATCAGGATGTGGCGTTGGCTTTAAACTAATTCAGGCCATTGCAATCAGGAAGAATATTCCATTTGATGCACTTATAAAATATCTTGACCTGGTTACAGTAAGCATAGCTTCTGATATAGTACCCATTACAGGAGAAAATCGCATATTGGCAACTTATGGTTTAAAGCTGCTGAATACAAAACCTAAAGCTTGTTTTGAAGCAATTTTACGTTATGCCAACATAACAAAAAATGGCAATGGAAATGCTTCAATTAATGGAATAAAAGACCTCTCAACCGCTGATCCTTGCTACTTCTGTCGCGAACTTACTATATCTGACCTTGTTTTTTTAATCGGACCCCGCATTAATGCGGCAGGTAGAATTGAAAGTGGCAAGAATGCAGTAAGGCTGCTTATTTGTGACAATCCCGCTGATGCTGAGATATTGGCTACTCAAATCAACGACTTTAATACTACCAGGCGTGATCTTGATTTGAATACAACCGACATGGCATTGGATAACATAAAAAACTTAACCCGCTTGAAGAATTCACGATCAACGGTCGTTTTTAATGAGAAGTGGCATAAAGGGGTTATTGGAATTGTCGCCTCACGATTGATTGAGACATATTACAGGCCTACTATTGTGCTTACACAATCAAATGGATTAATTACCGGATCAGCCCGTTCAATAAAGGATTTTGATATTTATGATGCCATTGATGAATGCAGTGATTTGCTCGAACATTTCGGTGGACATAAATATGCCGCTGGATTGTCAATGAAACCTGATAATCTCGATGCATTTATTGAAAGATTTGAAAGTGTTGTTTCATCAAAATTAACTGATGAAATGATGATACCTGAAGTTGAGATAGATCTTAAACTTACTCTTAATGAAATAAATTTCAAATTCATTCGGCTCATCAAGCAATTTGCCCCTTTCGGGCCGGGAAATCCATCACCTGTATTCCAGACTGACGGGGTAATAGATAACGGCAATGGCCGATTATTGAAAAGCAAACACCTTAAATTAACACTTGGCCATATAGACTATGCTTCTAATCCAATCCCGGCTATTGGGTTTCAGTTGGGTGATCACTTTGATTATATAAGCAAAGGACAACCTTTTAATATCTGTTATCACATTGAAGAGAATGAGTGGAATAATAAAAAAGAGATTCAAATCAACATCAAGGATATAATGGTCGATTCAATAATTGACAAATCAGGATTTGCCAGAAATTCAACCGCAGGATACGAAAATTATTAGAATTTGATAAATGTTTTAATCATCAGGAATATTCCAAATATTACCAGTAATATTCCTACTCCATGATTTAACCGAATCAGTAATTTGGGCTTAAGGTATTTTTTAAGATGGTTTGCAACAAACACCTTCAGCAAATCAGTTGAAAAGATAGTCAACAATGACCCTGCAAAGAACACTTTAACTGAAAAGGATTCTGCTCCATAACTGGCACTCACGGTTACCATCACTGAAATCCAGAAGAGCCATACAAATGGATTGGCAAAATTCAGAAAGAATCCTTTGAAAATATAAGTAACGGGTGGGGGTTTTTTGATATTGTCAAGCATCTCATCTGTAGCCACCTGCACTTTTCTAAGATAAGTTACTATTCCAAAAGCTATAAGGATAACACCTCCAATAATGCCAAAAACAATTCCATTTCGTTCATTACCAAAAATTTGCGCTGCTCCAAAATAGCAAAACCAAACAAGGGCTAGATCACTTAAAAAAATGCCGGTAGCCAAAAGGGTACCTCTATAAGGCCCACGGTGAATGCTTGTTTGAATGAGTGTAAAAAGAGCAGGCCCCAGCATTACTGCCAGGGTAAGCCCTAAAATCATTCCTTCAAACAGGGGATGCATACAATGAATTAGATTTTCCTGAAGTTATTATCCAGATATTCTTCCCAACGCGTAAGCTGATCTTTTTTTATTACTCTTGGAAATTTATGTTGTCCGCCTTCCTTACCCAATGTCTTCATGTATTTATAGAATAAATCAAGTGGTAATAACTCCACCTTTACATCACGAATGGCAGCAATTCGTTCAACCCTGTAATCATCATTAAGATCCTTGAGGTTCTGGTCAATTTGTTGTTTTACCAATTGCTGATCAACTGCTTTCCAATCGCCGGAAACGCCAAGATACCATTTATGGGCAAACATGCTCTCATGCTTGATACCGGCAACTGTAAACTCAGGTACTGATATATTAACCTGTTCTTCAAGCATCTGTATTGCACGGTTCATGTTATCCTGCGATAGATGCTCCCCACACAGGTTCAGATAATGTTTAATCCGGCCCGTAATGATGATCTCCGTCTTTTCTTTTGATGTAAATCTAACCGTATCACCAATCATATACCGCCATGCACCTGCGCAGGAAGAAAGCAAAAGTGCATATTCCTCTCCCTCTTCAACTTCACCAATTGTGAGGGTAGTAGCATTTTGATGAACATTACCTTCATCATCAAAATTCTCACTATTAAAGGGCACAAATTCATAAAATAGTCCGTTATCAAGCACCAATTGCATTCCATTGGTATTAGGACGGCTCTGGAAAGCAATAAATCCTTCTGATGCGAGGTAGGTTTCAATGTAGGTTAACGGCTTTGCCAGTAATTTCTCAAAAGTCTTCTGGTAGGGGGCAAATGAAACGCCGCCATGTACATAAATAGAAAGGTTAGGCCATATATCATGTATTGTATTAACCTTGTAATAGTCAATAATACGCTCCATGAGTATCTGCAGCCATGCCGGAACTCCCACAATTACGCCTATATCCCAATCCTTGGCCTTTTTAACAATCTCATCCAGTTTGGTTGTCCAGTCACGCTCTTTTGATATCCGGTTTCCGGGTTTATAAAAATGCTGAAACCAGAAAGGAATATTACCGGTGGTAATTCCCGAGAGGTCACCCTCATAATAGGTACCGTTAAAGAGTAAATGAGTGCTACCGCCAAGCATTAGAATTCCTTTTTCATAAAAGTCTCTCGGGAAATCATACTTTGCTAAAGAAAAAATCTGGCGTATGCTTGTTCTTTTAATGGCTTTAAGCATATCAGATGTGACCGGGATATACTTGCTCGTTGCTTCGCTGGTACCTGAGCTTAAGGCAAAATATTTTACTTTTCCCGGCCAGGCCACAAATGATTCACCATGTAGGGTTCTGTACCACCATTTTTGATGAATTGAATTATAATCGTTCAGGGGTACCGTAGCTTTAAACTTCTTTATCAGATTCTTTTCCCTCAACATTTCATCAAAGCCATATTCTTCACCAAGTGCAGTATATTGAGCCCTGCTTATAAGTTTCCGTAAAGTTTGCTCTTGCTGTTTGGCTGGAGTTAACTTTCTGATTTTTTCAAATGGAATTTTACTTGGAAATGCAATGGCGCCTTTGATAATTGATCCTAATATCGGCATTAGCAGAAGAATTTAGATTGTTGTTATAAGAGGTTGTAAAATTAAGCTAATTTTATTTGCCAATAATCATCTCCAATTATAAGCCAAACAAATTAGGCATAACTATCGCCCTGTTGTTATTTAAAACAACAATCAATTCTATATCCATCAGTATGAAATTACCTTTTAGTCCTGGCTTTATATCTCTCTATGATCTCAGCTTCCCGGCTTTTATCAGCGATATAAATTGTAGTCTTTCCCCCATCCAGTACAACAGGATATTTACCCCTGAGTGAACCACATGAAGTGTCAATTGTACTATTATTACTCTTAAGACTTACCACTTGATTACTCTTACTTTTTTTCACTATCTATATAATTTTCCGCAAGATACACATTAATTTTCAATTATTTACGAATTATTAGTTCGCAAAAAAGCAAAAAGTACCCAAATCCGAAATTACAAATCGACAATAAAGCAGTGGTGCCGTGAGATGCAGGTTAAATTCAGAATCCTGAATCAGTAGAGTTTATTTCTTTGTTCTTTTAATTTATCATCGGTAATATAGTCGTCAAAATCCATCAACTTGTCAATCATACCACGGGGGCCAATTTCAATAATTCTGTTACATACAGTTTGAATAAATTCATGATCATGAGATGACATGAGTATATTACCTTTAAATTTGATCAAAGTATTATTGAATGCCTGAATAGATTCAAGATCCAGATGGTTGGTGGGATTATCAAGTAGCATTACATTTGCATTTCGAATCATCATGCGTGCAATCATGCAGCGCACTTTTTCGCCACCTGAAAGGACATTGGCCTTTTTGTATATCTCTTCGCCTGAGAATAGCATCTTACCCAAAAATCCTCTTAAATAGAGTTCTGTAGTATCAGTCGAGAATTGGGCAAGCCAGTCAACCAGCGAAATATCAGTGGTGAATAACTCATCATATTCAAGTGGCAGATAGGCTTTGAGTATAGTCTGACCCCAGATAAAAGTCCCCGAATCAGGCTGTTCATGACCCTTGAGAATTTCAAAAAGCTGTGTCATGGCCCTGGTATCCTTTGAAAGAAACACGATCTTATCGTTCTTCTGAACAGTGAAACTTATATTCTTAAAAAGAGTAACACCATTCACGCTTTTACTAAGATCTTTGACTTCCAATATGTTATTACCGGGCTCGCGTTCAGGTGTGAATATAATTCCCGGATATTTACGGGTGGAAGGTTTTATCTCCTCAATGTTGAGCTTCTCAATCATCTTCTTTCTGCTGGTAGTCTGTTTCGACTTTGAAGCATTGGCACTAAAGCGGGCAATGAATTCCTGAAGTTCCTTCTTTCGCTCCTCTGCCTTTTTATTTTGAGTTTGCAGTTGCCGAAGTGCCAATTGGCTTGATTCATACCAAAATGAATAATTACCCGGATATAATTGTACTCTGTTGAAATCAATATCTACAATGTGCGTACATATAGAATCAAGGAAATGCCTGTCGTGAGACACTACCAGTACAGTATTCTCAAAATTTGAGAGATATCCTTCCAACCATGAAACTGTATCAAGGTCAAGGTCATTTGTTGGTTCATCCAGCAATAAATTATCAGGCTTGCCAAAAAGAGCCTGCGCAAGTAATACTTTCACTTTCGCCTTCCCATCCAGGTGAGTCATGAGTGAATTATGCAAGTTCTCTTTAATGCCAAGTCCGCTGAGTAAACTTGCAGCATTACTTTCGGCATTCCAGCCATCCATTTCGGCAAATTTCTCCTCCAATTCAGATGACCGGTGGCCATCTTCTTCCGTAAAATCTAATTTTGAGTATAACTGCTCCTTCTCTTCCATTACTTTCCATAAAGTTGAATGGCCCATTAACACAGTAGAGAGTACAGTGTACTCATCAAATTCATTATGATTCTGCCTGAGAACCGACAATCTTTCACCGGGACCCTGAAAAATTGAACCTTTAGTATTTTCCACTTCCCCCGAAAGCATTTTAAGAAAAGTGGACTTGCCGGCGCCATTTGCGCCAATAATTCCATAGCAATTGCCGGGAGTGAAATTCATATTCACATCCTGAAATAATATACGTTTCCCGAATTGAATACTCAGGTCAGATACTGTAATCATTTAATTATCTGTTATTTAAATAGTAAAGAACCCTAAAGTTAAAAGGGCTGCAAAAGTACTGATAATTATTGGATTTCTTAAGCCTATTAATATATCAGATTTCGAAGAATACCTGATTGAAACAAACCACACCTCTGTAAATTCAATACCTGATAATGTCAATGCCTAAATAAGATTGACCTTTTAAACCATTTTATGGTTCCTCCTTTTGCCAAACATTGGAATATTCGGGTTTATTCGAGATGCTTTGCGTCTCCGGGTATCTTAAACTCTACAAGAAAACTTTTTTGTTTCCTAATGGTTCATTGGTGATGAAAAATTACTTGTATTACTACTCCCGACAAATAATGTATCATTCACAAGTGAAATATTGTATTTTCTTGATGCTCATCATATTGTCAGGATGCAGGGATTCTTGGGTTGATAATAATAAAGAGATCTGGATCAATTTCAATGATACCAATGATGACTTTACCATTAATGATAGTGCAGTTGACTCAGCCTCAATTATAAGGGTGGCTGTTGCATCAATGACTTCGCCCGCCGAAACGATGAACAAATATCATCAGTTGTTTTCATATATGGAAGGCAGGTTAGGCAAAAAAATAGTTCTCCTGCAACGAAAAACATATAAGGAGGTTAATGATCTGCTGAAAGCCGACCTGTTGGATATGGCTTTTATCTGTTCAGGTGCTTATGTAGCCGGAGTCAGTGATTCAGCTTTCAACTTGTTCCTTATGCCTGAACGTGATAACCTACGACACTATCATGCCAATATAATTGTAAAGAAAGATTCACCATACCATAGTTTCATTGATCTGAAAGGGAAAAGGTTTGTTTTCTCTGATTCATTATCAAATACCGGAATGTTTTACCCATTGAAAAGATTACACGACTTTAATACGGATGCTGAATCTTTTTTTTCAGAGACCTATTTATCAAACGCCCATGATAATTCAATTGAGTTGGTAAACAGGGGAATAGTGGATGGCGCATCGGTTAATAGTTTAATCTTTGATTATACCAAGGAAGTTTACCCCGAAAAGGTAATGAATATCAGGGTTATTGAAGAGAGTCAACCCTTTGGAATGCCACCTCTTGTTACTTCTAAACATATTGATTCCTCATTGCGAAAAAATTTGTTTGATGTACTGACAAATATGGTTAAAAACAAGGAAGGGCGAGATATACTGAGAAGTTTAATGATAAACAGGTTTGTTACGGATTCTGATACATTGTATGATGATATCAGGGTAATGTGCAATGAAATCGGCTATTTTAATAAAAGCGACCATGACTCCCGGAAGAGTCTATCAATTAAATAAAGTGAGGCTTCCACTTTTTTGGAAGTTTGCCATCGCCATTTCAGTAACGGTGTTACTATTTGGCACTTTGAATCTATTGTTTATCAGGTATCAGGTTTACAGGACCTTTGAAGCTCAAATTGAAAGAAATGGGCTCAGCATAGCATCAATCACTACAGAGCAAGTCATTGATCCATTGTTATATAATGAACCGGCTGCTATAAATAACTTGCTTTTAAAAACCAAGTCTGTCAATCCTGATATTATGTATTTGATGGTGATTTCACCTGACAATAAAGTAATTGCTCATACATTCAGCGCCCCCCCTTCAAATGGTTTGATTAATGCCAATGTGTTATCAGATGGGTTTACCTCAGGAATCAAGATAATACACAGCTTATCGAAAAACGACACAGTAATCAGGGATTTTGCTATGCCTATACTTGGAAAAAGGCTTGGTACCCTTAGAATTGGATTTAGTGAAGATGTCATTAATAAGCAATTGACCCGGGCCTCCAATATGTTTATCTTTCTGGTATTTGGACTTTTAGCGTTGGGTATAGTTGCTGCTTTCTTTTTATCGTATATAATCTCTGAACCGGTTAAGAAAATGAGTTATCAGGTATCAAAGATTAGCTTAAGTTCTCTTGAATCAAGAGAATACGGCATAGACCTGCATACAAATAATATCCTGATGCGCTTAAAGAACATGTTTAATATGACGGATGAAATTGATGTGCTTGGTAACTCTTTCAATGAAATGTTATTCCGCTTGAATATTGCTTATATAGAGCTGGAGAGAACAAGGCAGTCATTGTCGCAAACAGAAAAATTGGCTTCCGTGGGAACTCTGGCGGCAGGATTGGCACATGAAATCAATAATCCATTGGCAGGAATGAGCAATTGCCTGAGAAGAATTTCTGAGAAACCGGAAAATATTGAGCAAAACAGAGAATATATCAGCATGATGTCGGAAGCGATTTCCAAAATAAGCAATGTTGTTACAGGATTGCTTGATTTTTCACGCAAACACGAAATGAACCTCAGCAGAATTGACTTGATTAAACATCTTGAAAATAGTATTTCACTAATAAGTTTCCAGATTCGTCAGTCAAACATTCAACTGATACGTAATTTTGAATCTTATGATATTCTAATTACAGGAAGTCCAAATCATCTGGAACAGGTATTTGTAAATCTACTGCTTAATAGTGTTGAAGCTATTAATGAAAGAAAACTGACAGGCAATATAGCGGAAGGTGTAATTACAATTGTCATAAAGAGAACAAATGGGAGTGTTAATATTGATATCTTAGATAATGGTAAAGGATTGCCTGATGACAAGATTCCACTTATGTTTGATGCATTCTTTACCGAGAAAAAAGTAAAATTGGGAACCGGTCTTGGTCTTGCCGTCAGTTATGATATAATAAGGAATCATCATGGCCAGATTTCAGGCAATAATATACCCGGAGGGGGATTCAGAATTTCAGTCATTCTCCCAGAAACCATTGAATTTTAATTTTACACAAATTGCTATGCTAAATATACTTGTTGTTGACGATGAACGGATTGTAAGAGTTACCATTGCTGATGATCTCAAAGATGCTGGATTCAATGTAAGGGAGTTTTCATCAGCCACATCAGCACTTCAGTATTTAAGGGAAACTGATTCAAATATTGATGTCATTATTACTGATCTCAAGATGCCGGGGATGGATGGTCTGGAATTTCTTGCCAAGATTAAACAGATTAATCCTGAGATATTTGTATTACTGATGACTGCACATGGCTCTATACAAACCGCAGTTGAAGCTATGAAGCTGGGAGCTTATGATTATCTCGCAAAACCATTCAGCATTGATGAACTATTACTCATTATCAACAGAATCAAGGAATTCAATGAAATTAAATCTGAAAACAGACAATTAAGGGTACAGGTTAAAAAACAGTTTGACTTTTCCTCATTTGTAGGAATGAACAGTGTTATAAACCAGGTTTTTGATCATGTAAAAATTATAGCTGAAAAGAATACTACTGTGCTTATTGTAGGTGAAACGGGCACTGGCAAGGAATTACTTACCAATATTATACATTTTAACAGTAATAGAAAAAGGGCACCGCTCATAAAAGTTAGCTGCGCTATATTATCAAGAGAAATATTTGAGAGTGAGTTGTTTGGCCATGAGAAAGGCGCTTTTACCGGCGCAGAGAAACTGAAAATCGGACGTTTTGAAATGGCGAATAATGGAACCATTTACCTTGATGATATTGATGATATTCCCTATGATTTGCAGGTTAAGCTATTGCGTGTGCTTGAAGAGGGAGAAATAGAACGCGTTGGTGGAACTGAAACTATTAAAGTGGATGTGAGGGTTATTGCGTCAACCAAGAAGAATCTAAAGGAAATGGTTGCAGATGGGAAATTCAGAGAGGATTTATATTATCGCCTGAATGTCTTTCCAATTAACCTGCCACCTTTGCGCGAAAGACCAGGTGATATTGAATTGTTGGCACGACATTTTGTGAATGAATTTTCAGATGGCTCACATATAGAAATAGAGGATCAGGCTATTGAATTGCTTAAGAAATACCCCTTCCACGGGAATGTGCGCGAAATAAAAAACTTAATGGAACGCCTTGTTTTGTTGGCACAAGATGGGATAATTACAAAAAATATTCTACCGATCGAAGTCAGGTTTCCTGGGAAACCACATAATTGCTTCTACTTTGGCAATAAAGCCCTTGACGAGATTATTAAAGAAGTTGAAACAAATGCCATACGCGACGCTCTATTGCGCTCAGGTGGGAATAAGGCAAAGGCTGCAACAATACTTCAGGTTCCTGCTTCAACGCTCAAATCGAGAATTGAAAAGCTGGGAATAGAGGAAAACTAATAGCCCAAGCGTAAACGACAAAGGTCACAAATTACTAACCCCCGTTTTCTACAATATCGACAGATTTTCGTCGTATTCGACGATTTTTCGTCGCTTTCCTAACCATTAAAGTGGCCGGATACATCTTCCTGCAATTTACATATAGTTGATATACCAGGCTTTACAGAGCTTTTGAATCAGGTCTGCCCTATTATGGTCTGCATTTTGACTATACCGGTGAAAATATCAATTAAGAAATTAAAGTACCAGAATAAACTAAAACTGATTAAAATGAAAAGAATCACTCAAAATCTGATTATACTGCTTATAGGAATGACCATGCCTTTCATGGCACTAGCCCAGCAGCAATACCAATTAAAATCACACAGCCTGGTGATATCAGGCACTTCCAATCTACACGACTGGACGGCTAATGCAGAAAAGGTAAATGGCACATTCAAAATAGCAGTTGACAATAATAAGGTTACCGGAATAAATGCTTTTGAATTAAAAGTAGATGCGACCTCATTGAAAGGATCAAAGGGGAACATCATGAATTCAAAGATAGTAGATGCACTGAATGCCAAGAAACATCCCAATATTACTTTCAAGTCAACCGGCGGAAATATTACCGAGAAATCAGGTGTATATAAGGTTTTATCCTCTGGTGTGCTAACCATAGCAGGGAAATCGCAAAATATATCTATCGAGGCACAAAGCAAGGTTCTTCCCAACGGAGATATTGAATTCACGGGCACGAAGAAACTGAAAATGACAGATTACAATATTGATCCTCCAACAGCAATGCTTGGAACGATGACAACGGGAGATGAAATCACCCTAACATTTAAAGTAGTTCTTAAAACTGTATAATAAAATCAAATAAACCACACATTAAATAGACTTTGTATGAACATTAAAACTAAGTTGACTATTGCTGCATTGGCAGTATTTACACTAACAGGTCATTCACAAAACATAAATTTCTCAAAGCCTTCTGATCAGAGGGGAGTAAATAAATTCGAAACATCTAAAACTGACACTATACCTTTTGATGGTCTTAAAGTAAAGATTGGCGGTGCATTCACTCAACAGTATCAGGCATTAAGCCACAAAAATACAGCTAATCCCAAACCTGACACGATTACCGGAAAACCTTATGATTTGAATAAACTATACTCATTGGCGCCGGGATTCAACCTTGCTACAGCAAATCTGCGTATTGATGTGCAGTTGGAAGATGGAATCCGTTTAACTCTTGAAAACTATATGTCATCCCGTCATCATTCAGAGTTCTGGGTAAAGGGTGGCTATGTGCAGTTAGACAAGCTTCCAATGTTTGGAAATCCAGATTGGTTCTCTAAATATGTAACTGTAAAACTTGGACACTTTGGTATAAACTATGGTGATCAGCAATTCAGGAGAAGTGACAATGGCAATACCATTCACAATGCTTTTGTGGGGAACTATATTCTTGATGCTTTTGCTACTGAAATAGGAGCTGAAGTATATGTATATCCTACTGATGGAGTGTTTGTAATGGCCGGTTTAACAAGTGGCCTCCTCAATGGTGATGTTAAAGAAGCCTACCTGCCTGATGGTGAAGTATTGAAGAAGAATCCGTCAATTTTGCTAAAAGCAGGATATGACAAACAACTTACTGAAGATCTGCGTTTCAGATTAACAGGAAGCTTATATGCTAATCCTGGAACAACCAGAAACACCTTGTATGCAGGTGACAGAACCGGTTCACGCTACTATATGGTTGCCGAGCCCGAAGGAAGCGTTTCTAATGGAGCTTATGTGGCCTCAACTTCATCTGCACAGTTTACCTCAGGACGTTTGAATCCTAATCTTACTAAGAAGGTCACCGCAATATCCATTAATCCATTTGTAAAATACAGAGGTCTTGAACTGTTTGGCACTTATGAAATGGCAAGTGGTTCAGAAGGATCCACAGCTTCAGTTCCTGAGCCTGAAACCCGCAAATTCACCCAACTGGCCGGTGAACTGGTTTATAGATTCCTTCCAAGAGAACAAGCATTTATTGGTGCAAGATTTAATAGTGTCTCAGGACAATTGCAAGGATATACCGATGATATTTCTATCAATCGCTCACAAATAGCTGTAGGATGGTATACTACACGCAATTTGCTGGTAAAACTCGAGTATGTATCTCAGAAATACAATGACTTCAAAACTTCAGACTACAGAAATGGTCTGGAATTCAATGGTGTTATGATTGAAGCTGCAATAGCATTTTAACTTGACAAAAAAGGAGAGCCTATAATAATGATCAGGCTCTCCTTTTAATTAACCTTTACCATGATAATAAATTTAATTCTCCTCTTCTTCTTAAACCTGATACCCTCAGGCACCATTAATCCACCGGGCACCAATAATAAGATAAGTTATTCCATAAAGGAAAAAAGTTCATTAACCCTATCGGGCTCCAGTAACATCAATAGGTTTGAATGCACCACATACGATAACTTTTCAAACGGATATATTTTTATCCAGTCAGAGGATGATGTGAATTATGTGAAATTCACTAATGCAGTATTAAAGATTAACATTAAATCATTTGACTGTAAAAACCCAATACTGAATAAGGACTTTTACAGCACGTTAAATGCGAGTGAAACTCCTTCTATTGATGTAGAGCTGCTAAGTGCAATACCCTTAACACAGGGTAAAATATTAAAGACAAACAGTGGAAAATTCAAGGCTGATGTGGCTATAAGCCTTAATGGAACCAGCAAAGCTGACCAGATCATTGTGTATTGGGAAAAAGTGGGATCTAACCTCTACAGATTTACCGGTGAAAAGAAACTATTTATGTCAGACTTTGGCATCGAGACACCGGTAGCTGCTTTAGGCCTTATTAAAGTACATGATGACATCAATATTAGCTTTGACCTTTATGTTCTAGCCGGCACTAAACTTTTTTGAGCCCTCTTCCCCTAAGCAGTAGTCCGTCAAGCTATTGTTATATTGTTAAGCAACTTGTTACATTCATTTGTTGCATTAACAATTTACTATTAGCTTTGCGCCCCCTATGAAAGAAATTAAAACACCGGGATATGGTAAAATTTGGCATATCTCCTATCCAATAATCCTAAGCCTTATAGCCCAAAATGCCGTGAATGTGACCGACACTGCATTCCTTGGTCGTGTTGGGGAAGTGGAATTGGGCGCATCAGCAATAGCCGGCTTGTTTTATATTTCACTTTTTATGCTTGGTTTTGGTTTTAGCATTGGTGGACAAATACTTATTGCTCGCCGAAATGGCGAAAAGAATTTTGGTGAAATAGGCAGAATTACTGACAATAGCCTATACTTTTTGATGGGCTTGGGATTGATTTTATTTATGTTCATCTCATTCTTTGCCCCACAGATACTCAGACCGCTAATTTCTTCCAATGATATATACCATGCCAGCATTGAATTTCTAAAGTATCGAATTTATGGAATATTCTTTGCCTTTGGCAATGTTCTTTTAAGGGCATTCTATATTGGCACCACGAGTACACGGGTATTAACTTATAATGCAATTATTTTGGCAGGTACCAATATATTTCTGGATTACTGCCTAATATTTGGAAATTTTGGTTTCCCTGAAATGGGTATCAGAGGCGCTGCATTGGCTTCAGCTATCTCAGAAACAGTATCAGCTTTTTTCTTCTTTACATACACCCTGAAAGTTGTTGACCTCAAAAAATATAATCTTTTTCACTTTGGATCATTTGATTGGAAGATAATTAAGACAACCTTTAATATTTCAGTATTTGTGATGCTCCAGACTTTCCTTTCGCTTGCAGGTTGGTTTATTTTTTTCATGATTATCGAAAAGATGGGTGAACGTTCACTAGCAGTTTCAAATATTATCAGAAGTATATACATTGTCCTACTAATTCCGGTGTTTGCCTTTGGATCAGCCACCAGTTCTCTTGTTGGGAACCTGATTGGTGAAGGGCGAAGTGAAAATGTCATACCTGTCATTTTTAAAGTCTCAAAACTGAATTTCATGATTATTGCAGCCATTGTTGGCATAGCTGTGTTTATACCAAGGAGCATTATTTCAATTTATACAAATGATCCTTCTTTGATTAATGACACACTCCCTGTTTTATATGTGATAATGACAGCTGTATCATTATTCTCATTCTCAAATATTCTCTTTAATGGAGTTTCGGGAACAGCCCGCACTGAGGTTGCCCTAATTATTGAGGTTGTTACAATTGGAATCTACCTTATAGTGACCTACCTTCTGACTACTGTTTTTCACCTGCCAATCTATCTGGTATGGACAACAGAAATTATATACTTTCTGCTTATAGGCCTTCTCTCATATCTTTACCTAAAATCCGGGCACTGGAAACTCAATAAGAGTCTGATTGCCGGTATTTCATCAAATAATAATTGATGACTGACAGGATTTCATTTATTCCTATGAGGTCCCTACCCTTTTACAATGAATCGGAACGATAGTAAAAATCAACTATATTTGCACTATGGCAATGCTATCAGTAGTCATAATCACTCTGAATGAAGAGAGGAATATAGAACGGTGCCTCCGCTCAGTAGAAGGTTTAACAGATGATATTGTGGTTGTTGACAGTGGATCAGATGATCTTACAGCCACTATTTGCCATTCCTATGGAGTTCGTTTTCAAACACATGAATGGTTAGGATATACTGAGACAAAGAATTTTGCCAACAGCCTGGCCAAATATCCCCTAATACTATCACTTGATGCCGATGAAGCACTCTCTGATGAGTTGAAGCAAAGCATACTCGAGGTGCTTGCTAACCAAAAAGCATCAGCCTATTCAATGAACCGTCTAACAAATTACTGTGGAAAATGGATTAAACATGGCGGATGGTATCCTGACAAGAAAATTCGCCTATTCAATTATAGTGAAGGCTCCTGGAGTGGTTCACTGATACATGAAGCAATAATAATGAATAATGGAGCAGCAGTTGAGCATTTAAAAGGTGATCTGTTACATTATTCCTATCATTCCATTGCTGATCATGTAATCCAGGCAAACAATTTCACTGATCTTACAGCTCAAAAAGCCTTTGATGCAAATAAAAAAAGTTCTGTTTTCCATATTCTGTTTAATCCGGTAATTAAATTTAAAAAGGACTACTTCCTTAAGGCGGGATTTCTTGATGGATATTATGGATTTATCATCTGCTCCATTTCTGCATTTGCCACATTTTTAAAATATGCCAAACTTCATCAGCTGATAAGGCAATCAAAAGCAAGTGGCCGATGACTTATAATCACATCTTAATAAGCCGTACCGATAGTATCGGAGATGTTATACTCACACTTCCGCTGGCAGGATTGTTAAGAATGCGTTTCCCTGAAGCAAAAATCAGCTTTCTGGGCATGCCTTACACTCGCTCGATTATAGAATCATGCACAAATATTGATTTGTTCATTGACTGGCAACAGATTAAGGAACAAACTGAAGAAGATTCCATTAAACAAATCAGAACACTTGGTTTTGACATCATTCTTCATGTTTTTCCACGAAAGGAAATCGCCCGGTTAGCCTATAAAGCAGGAATACCAAAGCGACTGGGAACTACTGGACGTATTTATAATTGGTTGTATTGCAATAATCTGGTACCAATTTCCCGACGAAATTCTAATCTTCATGAGTCAATCTTAAACCTGAAGCTTACAAGAAGGGTTCATGGCTTTATCATTGATGAAAAACCGGTTCCATTAAATGAAATCCTTATTGATTATAAGACAGTAGATACAGACAAGTCAGGTGGCTCAATAAAAATAGGAATCGCTCCTGAATTATTTATTAATACTTCCAACAACAACAGCATCAGCATCAGCATTGACAATATTCCGGCATTATATGGCTTCGTTACAAAACCTATAAAAGATATTACTTTTGGGGGATTACTAAATCCTGATGAGCTGAATATCATTATTCATCCCCGATCAAAAGGCAGTGCCCGGGAATGGGGTTTAAACAACTATGCGAATCTGTCACGCCAGCTAATGTCTAAAACCATGCTATCCACTTCTCATAAGGTCCGTGTTTTTATTACTGGCACAAGTGAAGAGGGTAAAATGCTGCACAATGAAGGTTTTTTTGAAATAGCAGGCAATGTAACTGATGTTACCGGTAAGTTTTCACTCAATCAATTCAATCAGTTTATACAATGTAGTGATGTACTGATTGCAGGTTCAACAGGCCCACTGCATATTGCATCGGCTTTAGGCAAAATTGCCATAGGATTATTTCCTCCAATCAGGCCAATGCATCCTGGCAGATGGGCACCGATTGGCATCAGGGCCGGTTACTTAGTTGCTGAGAAGGAATGCAGCAAATGCAGAAAATCAGGCCCTTGTGAATGTATGCAACTGATTACAGTTGAGCAGGTTCAACAATATTTGGAATCAATGGTTTTAAAGTATACTTTTAAAACGAAGTGGAATGAAGTCAACCGGTAAAGAATGGTTTGTTATTGTAAATCCTAATGCCGGCAGGAAAAAAGGAGAAAAAGATTGGCTGGAAATAGCCAGACTGCTCACTGAAGCCGGTCTTGAATTTACTTGTGTATTTACTGATGCACCAAATCATGCGGTTAAGCTTGCCAGAAAGTATATTGACGCAGGTTTCAGGAAAATCCTTGTGGTAGGTGGCGATGGAACACTAAATGAGGTGATTAATGGCGTTTTCCGACAACATCGGTTTGCTCCTGATGAAATACTCATCGGTATGATATCAGTTGGAACAGGGAACGACTGGGGCAGAACTTTCAATATTCCTGCAGGTTATAAAGATGCAATAGATGTAATTGTTAAGGAAAATACTTTCCGTCAGGATATTGGAAAAGTTATTTACAAATCAAAGGATAAAACGCACTCACGATATTTCATCAATATGGCCGGTTTGGGCTTTGATGCTCTGGTCGCGAAAAAAACCAATTTGCAGAAAGCTAGTGGTAAAGGCGGTCCTCTCTCCTATTTGATAAATCTTCTTACTAGTCTTATAGTTCATAAATCAACTGACACTAAGCTGATTATAGATGGAAAGCCTGTTAATGAAGATATTTTCAGCATGAGTGTTGCCATTTGTCAATACAATGGGGGAGGTATGAAACAGGCTCCTGATGCTGTTCCTGATGATGGGCTTTTTGATATTACATTGATTACCAAGGTAACGCGCATGACTGTTCTCAGAAATGTTACTAAATTATATGACGGATCATTCGTGAAATTAAGTCAGGTAAAGCAGTTTAGGGGTCAAGTTGTACAAGTTGAATCAAACCCGAAACTGTTCCTTGAAACTGATGGTGAATCACTGGGCCATACTCCCATAACATTCGAGATTATGCCACGATGTATTACAATTATAACGGGTAAAGAAACTCAATAAACAAATGGCAGGCATTTATATTCATATTCCATATTGCCGGCATAAATGCAGCTATTGTAATTTCTTCTCTGTAGTATCAAGAAAGAGTATGAATGATATGATACAGGCCATTTGCCTTGAAATGAAATTACGTTTGCCAGTACTATCATCTGATTCACTTGATAAGGGGATCAATGAATTAGAAATTGCAAGATACTCCATTGATACTGTTTATTTTGGGGGAGGAACCCCGTCATTGCTTGATTCTTCTCAATTAAAACAAATATTTGATAACCTTCATCTTAACTACAGGGTTTCAGCTACTGCGGAAATCACTTTGGAAGCTAATCCGGATGACATTACCACTGAAAACCTAATTATCTGGAAAGAACTGGGAGTCAATAGACTTAGCATCGGCATACAATCATTCCGACAAGAAGATCTTAACTACCTGAACAGAGCCCATACTGTTGAAACTGCCTTAGATAGTATAAAACTTGCCAGAAAATTTGGCTTTCCTGACCTAACAATTGATTTGATCTATGGTATTCCAACGCTGTCAAATGATCAATGGATAAAAAATCTGGAATTGTTTGCGGAGCTTTCCATTCCTCACATATCAGCTTATTCGCTCACAGTAGAACCACGTACCCCATTATTTAAGTTGATTGATAGTGGTAAGATACAACCGGTTGATGAAATCCAATCTTCAGAGCAATTTGATATTTTGATGAAGTTTATGGAGAACCACGGTTATCTGCATTATGAGATTTCAAATTTCTGTCTACCCGGGCACTATGCCAAACACAACCTTTCGTATTGGAAGGGAATAGATTATCTGGGTTTCGGCCCATCTGCTCACTCATTCAATGGAACTTCCCGTCAATGGAATGTATCATCCATTCATGAATACCTGGAAGCCATTAAATTGGGCACTATTCCAGCAGAGTTCGAAAAACTGACTCTAAGTAATCTGTACAATGAAAATGTGATGACCGGATTGCGCACCATGTGGGGATGCGATACTAAAGAGATTAAACAACAATTTGGAGCTGAATACGAACACTACTTTGAAAAGCAGGCTATGAAATGGCTTGACCAATCTATGCTAAATCAAAATGGTAGTATCTATACCCTTACCCATAAAGGAAAATTTCTGGCTGACGGTATTGCCTCTGACTTGTTTTATATCTGATTTCCCAATCAGAGAATGACATTCAATACAACAGGTTGATGATCGGCATCACTATAACCATTAGGTATAGTTCTTACACTTTGTAACCTGACATTAGGTGAAAGAATGAAAAAGTCTATAAGTGTTGAATATGTCAATCCTTCTGCATAAGGAATGTTAACATCCCTGTTTGTTGTGTGAGTAGGATCATATGCATACACCCAGCCTTTGGGGATTAAATCTTCCGGTATACCGGGTAAAATTCTTTTAGTCTTGTAAGTTGGCAATATTAACGTTGTATCAAAATCTGGAGGATTCTGATTCCAATCTCCCCCAACTATCACATAATTTCCTTTCTTGTATTCTTCAAGCATGATACCTTTTAAACTATTCAGCTCCTTTTCTCTCAATGCAGCAGCGTCACTGAATGCAGAATTGTGAGTATTGATCAAAACAAGTTCTTTATTATCCTTTGTGTTGAATCGAAGTTCTAAAAAACATCTTTTAAGCTGAAACAATCTCATTGGCCAGTTGTAGGATGATTCAAAAGATACCCTCCTGACAGATACAGGATCATTACGACTTAATGTGACAATACCTGCCCTGACTTTGCCCATGGGGTCAAGAGGTGGTATGGGAACCCATGCATTATAGTTTTCCCCATAGAAGCTATGATAGTCAGGAAGTAATAATTTAATTAGATTTAACTGATTATCGAAATAAGTACGACCTGACAGTGTATCAATTTCTTGCAAGAAAATAAATGAAGCAGTGTCAAATGACCGTATTCGGGCTAAGGCCGCCTCCTTATATTTTTGATACAATTGTTGAGAAGGCCTTACCATCTTACCTCCTTCATAAAAAAAGTCCATCTCAGCTCCAAGTCCGAAATAACCGACATTCCAACTGATAATAGTCAATGTATCTTGAATTGCCGGAGCAGATTTCTCACTCCATTGAACCTCCACCTTTGCCGGTCTGTATTCTGTTAATGCTTGATAAACTAAGAAACCGACAACCAGCAAAAATGCCAGAAATAATAGCCATAAAATGACTTTGATGATTTTACGCATATAGCCTTTTATTTTGACTATTCCAAAGATATAAATATTTCTTATATTATTTATACTCTTTCTTAACCGCAATAATCAATAGATGTCGATCATTTAATAATATAAAGGAAAACAAACTATTGAGAAATCACATTACTTGTTCCAGAAAGCAGAAGAGAATAGGATTAAGACAGTAAACAATTCCAGACGACCCAACAACATCAGGAATGATAACAACCATTTACCCGTATCTGAAACCAAACTATAGTTGAGCATAGGTCCTACAGTTCCAAACCCCGGTCCTATATTACCTAAGGCCGATGCTACAGCTCCAACAGAAGATTCAAAATTGAGGCCAATTATTGATAGTATAAGTGATCCTATGCCGAAAATAATGATATAAATAAGAAAGAAAGCCAGAACATTAAAGATAATCCCTTGAGGCACAGATCGTCCATTTAAACGAACAGGTATAATAGCCTGAGGATGAATTAACCGTTTGAGTTCAAGCATACTGTTTTTAAGCAGCAATACTATTCTGATCACTTTAACACCTCCACCTGTTGATCCCGCAGATCCTCCAATAAACATCAAAAGCAGTATTATTATCCATGTATGTTGAGGCCATAGCAGGTAGTCAGCACTTACAAATCCTGTAGTAGTAATTATTGAAACTACAGTGAATAAAGAATCTCTGAATGATTTTTCAAGTGAATTATCTTGCGCAATAAATAATGCGACTCCTATTATCAAAGTTGTAATCAGAATTATGAAAGTGTAATTCTTCCATTCTTCATTTGTGAAAGCAAGTCTGAATTTCCTTTTAAGCACGAAGAAGTGCAATGAGAAGTTTATACCCGCCAAGTACATGAAGAATATCAGAACATATTGAAGGTATGGAGAAAAGCCGACAACTGAATCATTTTTAGTTCCAAATCCACCGGTAGCCAAGGTTGCAAATGCATGACATAGGGCATCAAAAAGATTCAAACCACCAAACATAAGCATCACTGTACAAAGTAAAGTCAGTACCACATATATTCCCCATAAGTTTTTGGCAGTTTGGGTGATGCGGGGGGTCAACTTATCAGGTGTAACTCCTGGAACTTCAGCAACAAACAGCTGCATACCCCCAATACCCAGAATTGGCAATACGGCTAAAGAAAGCACAATTATTCCCATTCCACCAATCCAATGTGTCAACGCACGCCAGAAAAGAATTCCTTTTGGTATTGATTCTATGTCAGTAAAAACCGATGCTCCCGTAGTTGTAAATCCTGACATGGTCTCAAAAAAAGCATCAGCAAAAGAAGTTGCGACTCCACTGAGCAAATATGGGAGTGATCCCAGCAAAGAAATTAGGACCCAGGCAAGGCTTACAATAATATACCCTTCGCGTTTACCTATACTGTTCTGGTCAAGTCGACGATTTAAAAAGAACAGGGCAAGTCCTATGGTTGAAGTAAATAAGCCAGATACCAATAGTGGAAGGAAATCATGTTTTGGATCAAGCAATCTCAGATTAGAAGTAAGATCATGTGTATAATACGCCGAGGGAATCAGGCAAATTAACAGAAACAATCCTTCAATAATTAACAGTACACCAAGGACTTTAAATATCGCAAACTTATTTATGTCGCGCATTGTAGACATCGTTGAAAACCCAGGTTAATTGAAAAGACTTTGAACCTTGCTTATTGCTTCAGGTAAAGCGAAAACAACCACATTGTCGTTTTCCTTAATTTGAAGATCACCAATTGCTATAAAGCTCTGGTTTCCACGAACAATACCCCCTATTATACTACCTCTTGGGCAATCAAGATATTTTATTTGCTTTTTTGTTGCTATTGATCCCGGTTTTACCAGGAATTCAAGCACTTCAGCATCAACCCCACTAAGACATTTTGTAGAACGCACATCAGCATTCATTGTAAAACCGACAATGTATGAAGCGGTAATAAGCTTTTTATTTATTACGGTTTCAATTCCTATACTTTGTGAGATACTTATGTAGTCTATATTTTCAACAAGAGGTATTACTTTCTTAACTCCAAATCGTTGGGCAAGCAAGCAGGTTAGAATGTTCGTTTCATAATCATTGGTTACGGCAATAAACGCATCCATATTACGGATACCTTCATCTTCAAGTAATTCAATGTCACGTGCATCAGCATTGATAATAAGGGTCTTCTCCAATTGATCAATAAGGTTGAAAGCCCGATCCTTGTTAATCTCAATCAGTTTGACATTCATTTCACGCTCCAGCAATTGTGCAGTTTTACGTCCAATTCGGCCACCGCCAACAATCATCACATTATGAATGTCAACTATTTCCTTACCTCCCAGACGCATTAATGAGTCAATGCCCTGAGGTTTTGTGATAACATAAGTAAGATCATTCAACTTGAACATATCATCACCTTTAGGGATAATAGTCTTGTTGTTCCTATGAATGGCAACAGCTCTAAAATCAAGCTTAGGGTTCTCTGATGCAATTTGATTTAAAGTTTTATTAAGTACCTGTGCTTTTTCATCAAGCCTTAGAAGAATGAGCGAAAGCCTGTTATCAGTAAAGTCAAATATTTCAGTTGCAGCAGGTTGTCTGAGCAATTTCACGATCTCCTTGGAAGCTATCCGCTCCGGACAAACCATTGAATCAATGCCAATAGTACGCATCAATTCACGATTCTCATTTGTCAAGTATTCAACGTTGTCAATTCTGGCAATAGTACGACGTGCGCCAAGCTTTTTACCAATAGCACATGTAGTGATATTTATCTTTTCATCATGAACAACTGAGATTAGTAAATCAGCATTCCGCACATTGGCCTGTTCAAGAATCTCAATCGAAGCAGAATCTCCAGTTATTGTTAACAGATCAGTATGTGTTTCAATCATTTTAAGTAGTTCCTCGTGTGGATCTACCACCGTAATATTATGATTTTCACCGGATAGCATTTTAGCTAAATGAAACCCTACTTCACCGTCACCGGCAATAATAATATTCATTGTTCCTCCTTAATGAGAATTTTTTTAGAATGCAAATGTACTACAATTTTAAGCTCATTGTTTTTCCATGCAGATTCCAAAGCTAATAACCTGTGGATTGCAAAAGTGATAATCAACTTTAATATTGGTTAACTTTGCAGTTCTAAAATCTGAACATGTCACTCGGTATCGGAGCACTCTTACAACGGATTAACAGTCCTGAAGATTTGCGTAAACTAAGCGTGGATGAGTTGCCTTTATTATGTAGTGAAATAAGGCAATTTATAATTGAAGTAATGTCTTCTAATCCCGGACACCTGGGAGCTAGTCTTGGTGCTGTGGAAATTGCCGTTGCAATTCATTATGTGTTTAATACACCCGACGATAAGCTGATATGGGATGTAGGCCATCAGGCATATGCGCATAAAATAATTACCGGTCGAAAAGAACAGTTTTATTCAATAAGAAAATTTGATGGCATTAGTGGATTCCCTAAAATGCAGGAAAGTGAGTTTGATGCATTTGGAGTTGGCCACTCTTCTACATCAATCTCAGCTATATTAGGAATGGCAACTGCTTCCAAACTTTTAAACAATATCAGCCGCCAACATATTGCTGTTATTGGAGATGGCGCATTAACCGGGGGCATTGCGATGGAAGCACTCAACAATGCCGGTGTATCAAACACCAATCTATTGGTGATTCTCAATGACAATGGTATTTCGATTGATAAGAGTGTTGGGGCGTTGCGCGAATATTTCATTGATATTGTCACATCACGTTCGTATAAGAAACTTAAAGATAAAATTTGGTATCTGATGGGTGGTAACACTCGTTATGGATCTAATTCGCGTTCAATAGTCAAGCAACTTACCAAAGCTGTAAAATCCACGATTTTTAATAATTGTAATCTTTTTGAAGCCTTCAACTTCAGGTACCTTGGGCCTGTTGATGGCCATGATGTTACTAAGCTGGTTAAATTACTGCAAGACCTACGTGATATTCCGGGTCCTAAATTACTTCACTTAATAACTGTTAAAGGCAAAGGATTCGAAAAAGCCGAACAACAGCAAATACTTTATCATGCACCGGGCAAGTTCGATAAAAAAACCGGTGAGATTATAGATACCGGTAAAACTGAAAATCTTTCCAGGTATCAGGATGTCTTTGGTCAAACCATTGTAGAATTGGCCCGTGATAATGAACGAATTGTTGGAATTACTCCTGCAATGCCAACAGGTTGTTCTCTAAACCTGATGATGAAGGAGATACCGGAAAGGGCATTTGATGTTGGGATAGCTGAACAACATGCCGTGACTTTTGCTGCAGGATTGGCTACTGAAGGCTTTATTCCTTTCTGTAATATTTATTCATCCTTTATGCAACGATCGTATGACCAGATTATTCATGATGTTGCTCTTCAGCAGCTACCTGTAATATTCTGTCTTGACAGGGCCGGATTGGTTGGAGAAGATGGGCCGACACACCACGGAGCTTATGATCTGGCATATTTAAACGCCATTCCCGGCCTGATCATTGCAGCACCTATGAATGGTCATGATCTTCGTAATTTTATGTATTCGGCCCAACTTCCGGGAAAAGGGCCTTATGTAATCAGATACCCTCGTGGTGGCTGCGCTTGCTCCAACTGGCACCGTCCATATGAGGAAATTATTACAGGAAAAGGTCGACAAGTTTCTGATGGAAAGGATATTGCCATCCTTAGTCTTGGACATCCCGGTAATTTTGTCAAAGAGGCAATTGCACAATTGAGAAACGAAAATATTGTGCCTGCACATTATGATATGAGGTTTCTTAAGCCCATAGACGAAGAAATCCTTTTAGAAGCGTGTAGTAATTTTAAGTACCTGATTACTGTCGAGGATGGTACAATCAAAGGTGGATTTGGCAGTACTGTGATTGAATTCGTCAATGACCATAACTTTAATAATAAGGTTATAACGCTAGGAATTCCTGATGAGTTTATAACACATGGCAAGGTTGAACAACTTTATTCTAATTGCGGTTTTGATGCAGCCTCAATTATAAAAGTTGTGAAAGAGAATTCTGCAATTTAAAGCATAAATCATCGTTTGTAGAAGAGCAATTTATTCATACAGATGCCCAAAGCTGAAAACAAATCTCTTAGAAGATTTTTAGCACTTACAATATTTTTGCTCCTGGCAACAGCAGCAACAATTTTTCTGGTACAATACTTACGGGGCGAACGAGTCAAGAATCTTCTTATTACTGAATTGAATAAGCACCTAACTGTTGAAGTATCAGTCGCAAAAGCTGATATAAGTCTGTTCAAATCCTTTCCATTTGCATCACTTATTCTTTCAAACACAGCCATGAAACCCCCAAAAGAGATAGTTGTAGCTCCAGGGTTAATACATGCAGAAAACATTGCACTTAAATTCAATCTGTTAAGTTTGTTAACAGGTAAATACACTATCCGTAGCATCAAAATACACAATGCTTCACTGACGTTATACGAAGATGAGTTTGGGAAAAATAACTTCAATATTTGGAAGACTTCTCCTGGTGCAGATAACCAATCCGTCAATTTTAATATCCAGCGACTGACTCTTACTTCCTCGAAAATTTACTACAGGAACTTAAAACGCCAGGATGACATAGTGATAGCTGTAGATGAAGTTGTGTTGAGAGGTTCTATGCAACAGGAGCAGTTTTTGCTTAAAGTATCCGGTGACTGTTTCAATGAACGATTAATTATCGGCGGTGAAAAGCTCTTGCTTCCTGCAAAGGTATCAACTGATTCAGAAGTAAATATAAACACTAAGAATGAAGAACTTGATTTTAAGCAAGCTTTATTATATTATGCTGACATTAAGATTCAATTCAATGGGAAGTATAATTACAGCTCGAAACCTTTTATTGATTTGAAGATTTCATCTTTAATTTCAAAGGTAAGTAAGATTGTGGCTGTTCTCCCTGAGGAAATGTCCAAATTACTTAAAGATTACAATCCGGATGGTGAAATTGCACTAAGTGGTGGTTTAAAAGGCCCGGCTGATGAATTTTCCAAGATGACAATATCATCAATCTTCCAACTTGAAAAGGCTAGTATTGATTACTCAGTAAAGAAATTAACCTTATATGACATTGAAGCTAAGGGCAGTTTTCACTATGGTGGTGGAAAAAATTCAGAATTGCTAAATATTAAACAGTTCAACGGCAAAGTAAAAAGCGGCAAGTTTAAAGGAAACGCTATAGTAAAGAACTTCAGTAATCCTGATGTTAAGCTTGATCTTAGCATCCAAGCCAATATATCAGATTTTTCATCATTACTTGAAAACAAGTATCTGACCGATCTGAAAGGAAACCTTATAGCGGATATTAAATACAATGGCAACTATAAAAAGGAATCAAGGATTGACAAGCAAACAACCGGTCAGGCAACCTTTACCGGCTTTGGTTTTGTTTACAACAATAAAAATATTAGCAATTTGAATGGGGCAGTCGAATTTCGTGACAATAAAATCTTTTTTGATGGGTTGACATGTAATATTGGCACATCTGATATAAAGGCTAATGGTTATATTGAGAACCTTACTAATTATATTTTGAATGAAGAGAAGAATATTTATGCTTCTCTTAATCTGTTTTCCGATAAGCTGACCCTTGAAGATATATTGGGTTTGGTGATTGAACAAGAGTCTGCTGCCAAACCAACAGGCATGTTCCCTCCTCATATTTCATTTAATGCTCTTTTGAGTGTTAACTCTCTGACATACAAAAAACTTGCTACACAAAATATTTCGGGTAATTTTAGTCTCTCCGATGAAATTCTAAGGGGTACCGGTATTTCAATAAAAGCACTTGGCGGGCAAATAACAGCTGATGGGCTAATTAATGGAAAGTATAGTAATAAAGCCCAGATTGTTACCAAAGCGAACTTTAAGGGTGTTGATATAACACAACTATTTTACCAGTTTAACGAATTTGGTCAGAATAGCCTTGTTAGCAGCAATATTAAAGGCAAAGCTGATGCATCAATAAACTTTGCAACATCATTGTATAGTGATTTCTCAGTAAATACTGAAAGTGTGGAAGCCATTGCTGATGTTGAGATCAGGAATGGAGAATTAAATAATTTTGAACCACTTCAGGCACTATCTAAATTCCTTGATGCAAAGGAGCTGAGAAATGTCAAATTCCAAACTCTTAATAATCGTATTGAAATATCACATAAAACTGTATTAATACCTAATATGCAGATTAAGTCCTCAGCTCTTGACCTGGCCGGTTATGGCACCCACACTTTTGGCAATGACATTGATTATCATGTTAATATGCTGCTAACAGACGTGCTTAGGGCAAAACAAAAAAGCAAGAAAGTAGCTGATCAATATATTGAAGATGATGGTTACGGTAAACCCCGGTTATTCCTTAAAATGACCGGGCCAATTAGTGATCCGCTTGTTCAATATGATTCTAAAGCCGTTAAGAATAAGATTATTGATGACTTTAGAAATGAAAAACAGGTTTTTAAAGAGGTAATTCAAAAGGAATTTGGTAAAAAGAAATCAGAAACCACTTCAACAACCGGTAATGCAACTAAAAAGGAATCAACCGAATTCCAAATTGAATGGGATGAGCTAAAATAAAAAATCAGCATTGATTAATGACCAATCAACCTGCTTTAACTCATCTATCCCAAATAACCTATTAACTCCTTATATTTGTATCTATAACAGGTACTATACCGGATGAAAATACAAAATCTCTTTAAACCTAAAGCCACCAGCATCTACAAACAAAAGAAGACATGGAAAAGATGGCTTTTTATTGCAGCACTGGTTATTGTCGGTATTTCACTCTGGTACACAAATTCACTTGTGCGTAAAATAGCACAGGATGAAAGAGGCAAAATCACCACATGGGCAAATGCCATTCAACAGAGAGCTCGTCTGGTTAATTATACAGAGAATTTCTTTAAGCAGATAAGCATTGATGAGCAGGAGCGTGCTCAATTACTTGCAGAAGCTACCGTTAAAACTGTGCAATCAGACATTGATGAGGATATTAGCTATTATTTGAAGATAATCTCCAATAATACTTCAATTCCAGTTATTCTGTCAGATGAACTTGGAAATATCAGAGAAGCAAAGAATGTTGATTTTAATCCTGATACAGTCCCGGTTATGACACCTGAACTTCTTAAAGAGTTTTCTGTCTATCCTCCCATTGTTCTTGACTATTATTCGGGTAACTATATCTATTTCTATTATAAAGACTCAAGATTATTTACAGAGCTTAAAGTGGTTCTTAATGATCTGGTTCAATCATTCTTCATGGAGGTGGCAGATAATTCGGCATCGGTTCCAGTTATAATTACTGACAGCACCCATAATAATATCATCCAATATGGGAATATTGACAGCACATTGGTAAAGGACACAGCATTCGTAAGAAAGACTATCAGGGATATGGCCGGCAGTAATGAGCCAATTGAAATAGATATTACCGGCCAAAAAACATTTATTTATTACCATGATTCGTACGTTCTGACTCAGTTAAGGTACTTCCCATACATTCAACTTGCCATAGTCAGTTTGTTCCTTCTGGTATCCTACCTCCTGTTCAGTATTGCCAGAAGATCAGAACAAAATCAGGTATGGATCGGTCTTGCTAAGGAAACTGCACATCAATTGGGCACTCCTCTTTCATCAATGATAGCCTGGGTTGAATACTTAAAAAATCAAAATCTGAATCCTGAAACAATTGAAGAACTGCAGAAAGATGTAAATAGACTTAATACAATCACTGAGCGGTTTTCCAAAATTGGCTCAACTACTAACCTTAAACCTGAGAATATTGTTGAAGTGATTTACAACTCCATTGAGTATCTTAAGACTAGAACTTCAAAAATGGTTAAATACGAGATATCTCCATCCCGGGATTCTGTGATTCTGACTAAATTAAATTATCAACTATTTGATTGGGTGATTGAGAACCTTGTTAAGAATGCTGTGGATGCCATGTCGGGAAAAGGAAAGATTATCATCAATATAGCAGAAGATCAGAAGTACGTAATCGTTGACGTTACTGATACTGGTAAAGGTATCTCCAAGCAAATGTTTAAAACCATATTTAATCCTGGTTTTACAAGTAAACAACGGGGTTGGGGATTGGGACTTTCACTGGCAGAAAGAATAATCAGGGAAAATCATGGTGGCCGTATTTTCGTCAAATCCTCTATCCCCGGGAAAGAAACAACATTCAGAATTATTCTCACAAAATAAAATAATACTTCCGTAGTACCAGATTATATTGCTCATTATGAATATTTTATGAGCTTTTCTTGTTTTATTTATAGAGAAAGTCATTAAATATTAGATAATTATTTTGTGCTTTGGAAAAATGCCTTATTTTTGACGCATCATATATAGAATTACCAATATGGTCATGCTCTGGTTAACTGACAAAGTAATCTTTCGCAACATCAAAAATCGCGATAGGTATTGATTTCTTTAATGGATTGGATCATATCCAACATAAATTCTCTTTTAACAATAGTTTTAATAATCAATACCTTTTAAAAATGAAATTACCATTTGCTGAATCATATAAAATAAAGATGGTGGAATCAATCCACCGGAGTACAAGAGAGGAACGTGAAGAATGGATTAAACAAGCTCACTATAACCTCTTTAAATTAAAAAGCGAACAAGTATTTATTGACCTCCTTACTGACTCTGGCACTGGCGCCATGAGTGACCGTCAATGGAGTGAGATGATGGTAGGTGATGAAAGCTATGCCGGCGCATCTTCTTACTTTAAAATGAAATCAGCTATAAAGGAAATACTTGGCTTTGAGTACTTTTTACCCACACATCAGGGCAGAGCCGCTGAAAATGTACTGTTTTCTGCACTTGTAAAAGCAGGTGATGTTGTCCCTGGAAACTCACACTTCGACACAACTAAGGGACATATAGAATATCGTCATGCTAAAGCAATTGACTGCACTATTGATGAGGCTTTTGACACCCGCGTACTCCACCCTTTCAAAGGTAATGTTAATCTTGAAAAACTTGAACAGGTATATAAATCAACACCTCATGATAAAATACCCTTCACTGTTATAACTGTTACATGCAATTCTTCAGGGGGACAACCGGTATCAATGGCCAACCTTCGTGCTGTTAAGGAACTCTCTGCAAAGTATGGTATTATGGTTGTTTTTGATTCTGCACGCTTTGCTGAAAATGCTTATTTCATTAAAACCCGTGAGGAGGGTTATGCCGATAAAACCATCAGGGAAATTGTTGCTGAAATGTTCAGCTATGCTGATGCAATGACAATGAGCAGTAAGAAGGATGCTATTGTTAATATGGGTGGCTTTATTGGAATGCGCGATGAGAACCTGTTCAAAAAAGCTTCAACATTTAATATTATGTTTGAGGGTTATGTAACATACGGTGGCATGTCAGGGCGTGATATGAATGCTTTAGCCCAGGGATTATATGAAGGTACTGAATTCGACTATCTTGAAACTCGTATAAATCAGGTTGCATATTTGGGTAATAAATTAATGGAATATGGCGTTCCGGTACAACAACCCTTTGGTGGCCATGCCATTTTTGTTGATGCTAAGCGCTTCTTACCGCACTTACCCAAAGAAGAATTCCAGTCACAAACACTTGCAGTTGAACTTTATCTTGAAAGTGGAGTACGTGCTGTAGAAATTGGCGCTTTGTTGGCTGATCGTGATCCCGACACTCGTGAAAACCGTTTCCCTGCACTTGAACTTCTTCGCCTTACAATTCCAAGAAGAGTCTATACAAATAATCATATGGATTATGTTGCTGCTGCTCTGGGGAATGTTTATAAACGCAGCAGTACTATAACCAAAGGACTTAAAATTGTAAATGAAGCACCAATAATGCGACATTTTACTGTTGACCTTGAGAGAGTATAAATACTTCTAATTCAAAAAGTATTTCTGGTTATAAAAAAAAGAGGCTGTCTCAAAAGAGGCGGCCTCTTTTTTAATGTTAGTATTTTGAGT
>CALCQV010000130.1 GCA_937894795.1 uncultured Bacteroidales bacterium | reverse complement strand
GATCTGCCTGACCATTCTGATCTCTCCGGTTCATAATCCTCACACAAAAAAAGATCAACGGGTTACAGTGATAGATCTGACAAACCGGAGAGATCAGAATGGTCAGGCAGATCTGAAAGGCCAGACAGATCCGAAAGGAAGAAGAAACCTTTAAACGATCAGCCATCCTTTGAATCACCATGGAACAGGGCACCCAAAAGGAATGATTCTCCCAGAGGCGATTCCCGCAGGAATGATTCACGCCGGAGTGATTCACGCCGGAGTGATTCACGCCGTGGGAAAAACCGGTAGGGACAGGTCGTGACCTGTCCGTTAATATTGAAATCCATCGGTTTGTGCAGGTCGTTACCTGTCCGTAATATGAATTATCCACCGGTAGGGACAGGTCTCGACCTGTCCGTTGTTAGGAATTTCAATAAATATTGTCAGGAATTAACAAATACACCCGCAATATTCGATCAAAAGGAAAAGGCTCATTCACATGAGCCTCTTCCTTTGAAAACAGGGATATATTTTATGCAATTTATTTTGCCATATTCATAACCTGCGATTCTGAAGTTGACCTGACTTCCGATAAGTACCGTTCAGCCTCGATGGCAGCCATACATCCGGTACCTGCAGCCGTAATAGCCTGACGGAATACATGGTCCTGTACATCGCCGGCAGCGAATACTCCCGGTATATTGGTTTGTGTTGTACCAGGGATAGTATTGATGTATCCATTCTCATTCAGGTCAATCTGACCTTTGAATATCTGTGTATTGGGAGCATGGCCGATAGCAACGAAGTAGCCTTGTACTTCAATCTCACGGGTTTCACCGGTTTTAACGTTTTCCAGTAACACACCGGTAACAACTTTACCATCACCCAGTATTTCCTGAGGTTTATGATTCCACAGTATTTCAATATTTGGGATGTTCATTACCCTGTGTTGCATTGCCTTACTAGCCCTAAGTTCATCACGGCGCACAATCATGTATACCTTACGGGTCATCTTAGAGAGATAAATAGCTTCTTCGGCGGCTGTATCACCTCCCCCAACAATGGCTACATCCTGACCGCGATAGAAGAATCCGTCGCAGGTAGCGCAGGCTGACACACCATGACCAATATATCGAACTTCTGATTCAAGGCCAATATATTTGGCAGTGGCACCTGTTGCAATGATAACGGTGTCGGCCAGTATCACTTTATCATCATCGGTAACAACCTTAAAGGGTCGTTTTGAGAAATCAACCTCAGTAATCACACCCCACCGCAAGTTAGCACCGAAACGCTCTGCCTGGTGCTGAAGGTCAAGCATCATATCAGGCCCCTGAACACCATTGGGGTATCCAGGGAAATTATCCACTTCAGTAGTTCCGGTAAGCTGTCCGCCAGGTTGCATACCCTGGTAAACAACGGGTTTTAAATCAGCCCTTGCAGCGTAAATAGCAGCAGTATAACCGGCAGGCCCTGACCCTATGATCAGGTTTTCAACTCTTTCGTATTCAGATTCTGGTTTCATTTATATTGATTGATTTGTTACAAAGTAATAAGCGCAAAGTTAATGTTTTGCTCTCTAACAGATCAAAGATTGTGCCTTAAAAATTTAATGTCAAATTGTCAGGATGGCCTTTACGGAGATTTTAATCATTAAAACTCAATAAAACGGATATTTTTATGTATATTTGGTGATGGCCAACACTTTACAAAAATGGAAAAAACTAAAAAAGGTGGTATCGGAAAGTATATTCTAGCTCTATTCATGACAATAATAGGAATTTGGATGATTACCCGATCGGATGGACAGGTATACGGCTATTTCATTGGTGTTATCTTCTTGCTGATGGCGGTGACCTCCATTGTGAATAAAGTATACGTGGTAAAGTTCGGCTCAACGTAGGATAAATACGTTACGGAGTTTGGTTGAACTTATGCCGGAATTCTGTAAAATAAGATTTGCCGGGTATTTATTTAGTAAGGAACTATAATTCAACGGTAACTCCAACTTCCTTAAGTTCTGTGATTTGCCCTTCACTGATGTTGTTCCCTGAAAGTTCAACATATTCCAGTTTATTAAGTAGCAGAAGCGGGCTGACGTCATCAAGCCTGTTGTTTGACAGATAGAGTCGTTTCAGATTCTGCAGATTGCTCAGGGTATCAATACTTCCAATCTGGTTATCAGAGAGATTAAGTTCTTCAAGGTATGAAAGACCGGCGAGTGGTCTGATATCGCTGATTTTGTTATTAGATAAGTCCATTATCCTTGCATGAATACAGTACTGAACTCCGTCGAGGTCATTTATATAAGCGGAAGAAAGTTCAAATTCATCAATATCCTCCAGATAGTATGGATGGAATTCTACGTCAGTATTGCCATATTGCCTGAGTTTCAAAGCATCGTAAAAATCGTATTCCAACCGTTGTTTACGAGGTCTATTCTCTTTATGAGATGAGGGTTCAGTGTCAAATAATACACTGAAACCTTCAGTATTCAGATCCCATTCGTAAACAGGTGAATAGTCAATATCTTCAAAGTTATTCAGTGAAGCAGCAATTTCCTCAATGCGCTCCAGTTTAAGAATATGAGCATGGCTGAGTAGTCCGTCAAGGTCATCCAGCTCAGCCAGCCTGTTGATTTCATTGATATAATAATGGATCCGATCAGGATGATACAACATAATGAGTTTTGAAAATCCTTTGCCATTCTCAGAAATTTCAATCGCTACACTATCACTGATAATATCAGTAATGCCACGCAACTTTGAAAATTGCCTGCTTTTATACAGATTTATTAAGGTGAGAGAAATGATGTTAAGATTTCTCAGCGTATAGGCTTCAAGAAGTTTCTGGTGTAGGTCTTTAGTAGTCATATGGATTGATAAGAGATGTAAAACTAGAGAAATTTTTACTGCTTTCAGTAAAAATCTCCAATTCTACACGCATATGACAAAAGAAGAGCAAAAACAGGCTATTCCCAAATCATTTACCTATATAATTGATAAATTAAGATACCCCTTTGCCGGTTTTTCGTTCGATAAAATTATCGTCAACAACCGGCATAGGGGTATCTTCTGGATTTGAAATGGGTATTCTTATTCAATGCTAATTCTTAATAAGTTTGCGGCTAACTTCCGTACCGTCTACAAAACGAAGTTTCAGAATATAAACACCCGGCAGAATGGTTTTTACCGGAATATCTATCTGTGCAGCACCATAAGCTATCTTTTCAGTTTGATTTAAGATATTTCTACCGGATAAGTCAAGCAGGCTTAGGCTTACAATTCCACTTTCAGTCTGGTTGAATATAATCCTGGCAGATTCAGTTACCGGATTTGGATAAATAGTAACATCTGCAGCTACTGACATACCTTCAGGTTTGCTAAGGATATAATTTCCTGTAAAAGTAAGGTTGACCATCACTTCGGTCTGTGCAGCCGAAAGGTTGACCAATCGGTAATCACTATACACTCCTGATAATTCAGGCTTAATATAGTAGGTGCCGTAAGCCAGATTGCTGAATGAAAATTCGCCATTGCTATTTACCTGAGTAAAATCAAGAATATGGTAATCGCTATCGGTTAAATAGACCACAATTTGATCAATAAAGCCATCACGTAATCCGCCCTGATTGATCTGGCCTGAAATGAATCCATTACCCGGAGTAGCACTTCCCTGGGCTGAAACGAGTTGAATATTGACCGGATTTTGGGTTTGGCCTGCAACAATGACCGTTGCCTCCTGCCAGAACAAGGTGCTTTCATAATATGTTGGCAAATAAGTGCTTCCATCAGTTGGAATGGCCAGTATATTATAGTTTCCATTGGGCACCATGGGGAAAGCAAATACCCCGGTACCATCCACAGGTGTCATATCAAAATATGGGTAATAGTTGGTGTCAGCTTCTGATGAAAAGATCATTACAAAACCACTTGTGAGTGGCCAGTTACCTTCATATACCTGCCCATAAACCTGATTAAATACTATAGTGTCCCCTATAACCACCTCCATTGATGAAGTGGCATAACATTGGTTATCATCCCAGGTACTGAGTGTAACATAATATATTCCGGGCGTTTGATAGATATGGGTCACGGGATTACCTAAAGCAGTTGTACCATCACCAAATTCCCACTGATAGGTTGCAGGGATGTCAGTTGAATGGTAACCTGTGAATTCAACGGAAGTACCGGCATTTACATAAGTAAAGTAATTGAAGCACATTGGATAAATAACATCAATATAAACCTCAGAACACCATGAACTCTGGCAATCGGGACCGCTAACGGTCAGGCAGACGGTGTATATGCCGGGACTTGCGAAATTATGTACAGGATTTTGCTCATTGCTCCCGGTACCATCGCCAAAACTCCATGACCAATCAGTGAAATTACCATACGATAAATCCAAAAACTGTGTCGTGAATTGATTATTAACAGAGTCAACGGGATACCATGTAAATTGGGCTAAACAGGTATTTGTCCCCCCTACCGCCAATGTCTGACAGAAGTAGTCATAACAGGTGCTGTCAGGTGACGAAATAGTCAGACAAACCTGGTAGATACCCGGTTCTATGTAAGTGTGCACAGGAAATTGTCCGTTAGTAGTATTACCATCGCCGAAATCCCAAAACCAGGTGTCAATATTACCCATTGATTTGTCGATAAAACTATAGGTAAATCCATTGGGATCCGTTTGTATTGGTTCAAACCATGCCTGACAGCCCGGTACAATGGTATCACCTATGAAAAGGTATTGCGTAATGCTTGAAAAACAGCTTGAATCAGGCCTGCTGATATAGAGGGTTACATCATACATACCCGTGTTGGAATATGTTTTCACAGGGTTGAATTCGCTTGAGTAAGTACCATCGCCAAACGACCAATAATAGCTTAGATCTTCACCTATCGACTGGTTTAGGAACTGAAAGGTAAAATCTGATATTTGATCCCAATAGAAATATGCCTGACAGTCAGTAGTTCCACAAACATAGAAATCGAGATAAAAATCATTTACAGCATTAATACTCATGGGGAAGATTTCGGTTTGGTATTGTCCGTTACAGATTTCCGATTGTACCTGAATATAGCCATCAGTACCAATAATGGAACCTGTAAAAAAATACTGTCCGTTATTATCAGTATAAACCTCCTCCAACATAGCAGTTCCGGTGCTGTCATTAGAGTACATTGATACTTGAACAATATGCCCCGGCACAGGGAGGTTAGTGCCGGCATATGTCACTGATCCACTCACTGTAGCATAAATCTCAGGCACCTGAGCTGCCGATATGAGCGTTGACAGGCTGAAAAGAAAGAATAGTAACCGTTTCATAGTATTGACTTTAAGTGTGTAACAAATGTTTAAACTATCAATATTGTATACCAATTGCAAATTTTATAGAAGCCCCATAAGGGTGTTGAAGATCATTTGGTTTTTCATAAACTGAATTGAAGTAATAGGAAAAAGCGGGCTCTGCCTCCAGTATCAGGCTCCGCGTGAGTTTTCGCCTGTAGTTGATGCCAACTGAGAGTTGCCAGTTAGTCTTCACCCTATCCGGAGTTATCCTGTTTATTTGAATCACTTGATTCAAGCCGGCATCATACTTAAGATCGACAGCCTTTTTTGTCATCAATACTGACAATATGGGGGTAAACCGCAATCCAAGAGCAACCTTCTCCCGGCTTATAAAGTTGTAGCCCATAATCAATGGCACCTGGAAATAGACGAAATTGCGGTATACCTTTTCATAATTGGTTTTCACTTCACTGTCAAAAACCAATTCTTCAGTAGTATGCCTTACCTGTTCCATTTGAAAGTTGCGAGGGTCCCAGTTAAAGCTGATGGAGTCAAGTTTACTATAACTACCCATGTATTCCAGATAATTAACTGCATATTCAAAATAGCCCTTGCTTTGTGATATTCCAAGGCCTGTTCCAAGCATATACCTGCCATTGAAAAGGTTAGTCCGACACTCTATTCCATAATTATGAATGAGTTTTTCATTTTCAATTATGTTCCAGATAATTTCAGGGCGGTAATAGAACAACAAAAATTTATTTCCACTGCCATACAATTTCTCTTTCTCATTGTTTGCGGGTATTGCAAGAGTTTTCACCGGTTCAGCAGTCGATAAATCAACAGTATCCAACTTATTCTTGACAACATGGTTCAGATCATTGATGCTGATAGTAGGCTGATTAGTTTCAACTGCTCCTGATATACTTTCCGAATCAAATTCAACTTCACCATGCTTTAATGTATCAGGTGGTTGAGGGGAAGGTGCCCCGCTGCCTGATTGGCCACCGGAATTGGAATGCACCTCCCTACTCAGGCTCCCCGATACTACCGGCTGAGCAGAAATCTTAAATTTACCCGGATCATGATCCGGAAGACCTGAAGTGGAGATGTTACTTTTTGCCGGTACAGATGATGTAATGGCGGCTGAGTCAGCAAGAGCCTGCTCTGAAGGGTTAATCCCGGTATTAAACTCTCTTGTTTGCAGCGGAATTGATGATTCATTCCCAATGAACCAAAGTAACATGCCAATCACAGAAATAATGATAAACAAGGCCAGAGACGAATACAGGTACCATTTACCGGAACGCTTTACCTTGGCAGAAGGTGCTTCTGACAAGAATCGATTTCTGGAATCGGTTGATGCTTCCGGAACATAATCATTCAGGGTTTCACGCAACCACTTATCCAATTTTTCTTCATCTTTCATCCTGCGGCCTCCTTTCTGATCATCATCTCAACCTTCTTTTTCATTGCATTACGCGCCTTCATGAGTTGTGACTTCGAAGTATTCTCTGTGATATTCAGCCTCTGCGCAATGTCCTTATGCTGCAACTGTTCAAATACATACAAATTGAGCACAGTTCGATAACCTGTTGGCAGACTATGCATCATTTCAATAATCTGTTCAGGATTCAGATCAGGTAAGTTGTCGATGATTTGGTCATCAACAGGAGGTTCAAAAAACTCGTTATCAATTATCCTTTCTGTTAGCCTGAAATCCCGCTTTTTAGTCATGGATGAGAGGCACTGGTTCACAGTTACCCGACGCATCCAAACTTCAAAAGCCCCTTCAAATGATGGTTTAAACCCATTGATTCCTTTCAATATTTTAAGCAGGGACTCATGAAGTTGGTCTTCAGCATCTTCTTTGCAATCACAGTAACGTAAAGCAACACCCAGCAGAACCGGGGCATAGTTATCATAAAGTTCCTCCATTGCTTTCCTTTCGCCTTTAAGGAGTCTATTCAACAAAGATTCATCCTGCCTTTGCATATATCGTGAAAACTCAATTTTTGAAAAAGGTTGCCCGGGAAATGGAAAATAAAGTTAATTAAATTAGAGATGCATCTTTATGAAGAAAGATGCAGGAAATGAGATGAGTAAAATCAGGAAAATAGAAAGGAGCCTATTGCTTAATGAACAGACTCCTTAGAGGGATGATAATATTCACCTATTCGCAGCAGATTGACACCAATTCGTCATGAATCACCTTTATTGAGGGAGTTTAAATCGTACCAGTTAACCTTACTTGTTATGTACATGGTTACGCCAAGTATTACGGTTAATCCCACACTTCCAATCAGCAGGGCATAATCCTGGATCTGCAATGTAATGTAGACAAAAGTATAGGTGAGGACAAGGATGAGAACCAAAATCAATGATTGCTTCAGGTTATCGAATATTGTCTTTGAATAAAGCCCTATCATGGCAATGACCGAAAGACTGGATATTATGTATGCCAGATCAAAATTCAAATGCTCAGAAATGGATATTAACAGAGTATAGAAAAGTACCAGCGAGAGGCCAATAAGTATATACTGAAAAGGGTGCACCCTATTCTTGTTGAATATCTCAACAAGGAAAAAGGTTAAAAAAGTCAATGCTATGGCTAGCAAGGCATATTTGGTTGAGCGGGTAGCTTTTTGATAATCATTGGAAGGTAATAATAGGTTAACACCAAAAGCGCTGTTCTGCATATTCTGAATATGCTGGTTCCCGGTCCAGAACTGCGGATAGTTCCTATTCAGTTCCAGAATCTTGTATGAAGCTGAGAAGCCTTTATCATTCACTGTGCGTTCATCAGGTAAGAATGATCCTGAAAAACTGGGATCTTGCCAGTTGGAAGATATATTCACCTTGGTTTCCTTACCCAAAGGAATAAAGCTAAGATACTGACTGCCCTGTAAATGAAGGTCAAACGAGAAATCAAATAATTGCCCCATCGGTTCACCTGCAAATAGACTATTTACAGTTATGCCCGAACTGATCAACTCGGGTATTTTTGACCCGGGATCAACAGGATTGTCAACACCATTCCATTTAACATTCACTTTGTCTTTTATACCACGTAAGTCAGATACATTTATGGTAAGAAATGCTTCATTCCACAAAAGCTCATGATGACTTATTTCATCCAGGTATTTATCTAAACCCGAAAAACTACCTTTAATTGAAACTTTTGAATCATAAACCACCACCTTATATATACCACGATAAAGCGACTGAGGTTTAATTTTCCCGTCAATTATGATCAGAGATGGAAGAATATGTGCTTGTTCCCGCACCAATGTAGTCTTGCCATCTTCAATCACTTGCTTATTATACGGAATGGTTAAAATAGGCCCATATATATTTTGCTCATTTGCCCATTTACCACTTACTTCCCTTACAGCAGATTCGCGTAAAGTATCTCTTTCATTAATGAGCGAGCGAACAAATTCCATAGGAATCATGAGCAACATCATAAGAATAAAGATGGATACCAGTTTGATTGTAACCGAGCGGCGAATAAACTGGCTGATTGTTTCAATGATTGATTTTTCTGGAGTTTCCATAAATAGTTAAGTTAAAAATGTTAGATAAGGAATGGATAAGAATATGTTGAATCGGGCATTTAAGTTATTCAATATTATGGTTAGCATGGGTTGATGATTATAATTTTAAAAGTACTTTGCATTTCAAAGTTAATTATCAAAAAAATAGTACTATTTCTGTGTATGGATCAATTGCTCAAGAGCTGCAAGATGATCATCAAAAGCCTTCTTCCCTGCTTTGGTCAACCGGTAACGGGTATTGGGCTTTTTACCAACAAAGGATTTCTCCACCATTATAAACTCTTCCTTCTCCAGTGCTTTCAAGTGACTCGCTAAATTGCCATCAGTCAGATCAAGGTACTCTTTAAGCCTATTGAAGTCAATGATATCATTAACTGCCAATACTGACATAATACCAAGTCGAATACGACTTTCAAACGCTTTATTTAAACCTGTTATAGATATTTTCACCGTATCTTGCTAAACATGTATACTCCATAGATTATATGCACAATGCCAAAACCAAAGGCCCAGAGAAGCAAGGAATATTCAATAAAGAAACATGATAATAATCCTAAAAACATCTGAACCACACCAAGAATCTTTATTGCCCTATAGGTAAAGTTACCCCCATTGTATAAAGCAAGACCATAAAATATCAAGGTTAAAGGCATTACCAATCCAACCAAACCGGCAGAAGCAACGGCAATTATCAGCACACCGCCTGCAACGAGAGGAACAGCCAAATTAGTCAGCAGCTTTTTAGATACGGCATTCCATGCTTTCTCACCTTTACTGCGAGCTTTTCTGAATGAATCAAAAAATGCTGTAACAAGAGCCATTACCAGCACTGCCATAGCAATAATAAATAACTCGAAAACATCAGGAATCGGTTCAAATAAACCATAAAGCAGATATGAAGGATTGAAATCATATACCATCCAAACAATAAAGGCACCAGCCAGTGCATAAACACCGGCCATTATTCCCGACCAGCCGGAAAGAGACAGAAATTTAGAAGAGTGCTCCATCATGGAGCGGATTTCAGCAATATCCTGAATATAATCTTTTTCTTCTTTCATTGAAAAGTACTTTGCGCTGCAAAGCTAATACAAAAAGAAAGAGAAGTCAAGATAAGGAGAAAAATATTTCAAACTTTCAATATTCCGCGGAAACCCCTGACAGCATAATAAGAATCAGCACCATTATGATAAAGGAATACCTGGTTATATCTGCGGTCACAATAGAGCGCACCTCCAAGATCTCTAATACCAGGTGGTGTTTTCACCCAACTTGATGTTTTGGTATCAAATTCACCAAGCTGTTGCAATTCACGGTACTCTTGTTCGGTTAAAAGATCTATTCCCATATCTGAAGCCATATTCAAGGCACTGTTGAGTGGTTTATACTCTTTTCGAGACTCCAGTGCCCGGTGGTCATAACAGATGCTTCTTCTCTCCTGGGGAGTTTGTTCTGAACAGTCAACAAATAGAAATTTGTCTGAATCCTTATCATAACCCACTACATCAGGTTCGCCGCCGGTTTTTTCCATTTCATAGAGAGACCACATTTTCTCATTATTGGCTTTCAGCTTTGACTGCACATCATTCCAATTCACATCCTTATGACGGTTCAAGTATTTTTCAAAGCGTACTTTTAATGTATTTAAAAGTACGCGTTGTTGTTCAGCTGACAGTTCACTTTTAGGCATAAATACAGGGATATTTTAGTATAAAGTTACATTAAACAAAATGATCAGATTTAAAGGAAGTATCAATAAGTTCCTTCAGAACATCAAGGTCAATATCTTCTAACCTATTAATATAAAGACATCCAACACCGGTTTTATGTTTACCGATTTTCT
This sequence comes from uncultured Bacteroidales bacterium, assembly GCA_937894795.1. GTDB lineage: Bacteria > Bacteroidota > Bacteroidia > Bacteroidales > Lentimicrobiaceae > Lentimicrobium. The sequence goes on along the minus strand of CALCQV010000130.1, from coordinate 21,594 downwards.
TTAGAAAATCACCATATTTCAGAATATTTCCGGTAAGGTACAATGACAGATTCGCTTTACGGGGTGAAAAACCAATTTTTAGCCACTCAACTTCTCTATTTGTTTTAGGACTTTTCACAATGATTTTACCAAAGCCAATAAGTGAAGCGCCCCACATTTTAGGTTCTTCACCACTGACTTGTTTCATTATATTCAAAAGGATAAAACTATCGTTCCGCTTTTTCACATCATCAACTGAATTAATAAAATCCTCAACACTGGCAGAATTTTGTTTTGTTTTTATCTCAACCATTTGAAACAGAGTTTTAAGGTATTAAACTATACGTTAATTGCTTAATTAAATAATATAGATGACAAATGTGGCAATTTATTTCCATACCATCAAAAACAACTGCCGGCAGTAAATGGAATAACCTTTGAATAAAGAAATAGTTTAAGCAGAGAAAGGAGCCAGAGACAAAAAAAGCACTTACATAGGAGAATGTAAGTGCTTGACTTAAAGCTTGTCGGAGTGGTCAGACTCGAACTGACGACCACTTGCACCCCATGCAAGTACGCTAGCCAACTGCGCCACACCCCGATAAGGAGGTGCAAATTTACAAAAGAAATCCATTACAAAGCAAATCATGGTTGATTATTAAATAATATCTTATTGTGAGAGGAGAGCAGGGAACATAAAAAAAACCGGAAAAATCCGGTTCTTTTTATGATATCAATGATCCTTTAGTGGGGGTTGTTACTGTCGACCAAGATTAGCCAGAATCTTTTCAGCTTCTTTTTTATGGTAGTTATTTTGGTCAACTGCGATTTTTCTGAATTCATCAACGGCAGAATCAATCTGTTCGTTTTTAAGGTAACACAATCCCAGATACCATTCAGCATGTTCAACATAAAGGCTATTTCCGTCATTAACAATAAAATTGAAAGCATCAACAGCATTATCAATTCTATCTGTTTCAATGTAGGAAATGCCGCTATAGAACCAGACTGCCATATTAGAGCTGTCCCTGTCGAGTATTTCAGCAAATAGCAGGGAAGCACCCTGAAAGTCTTTCTGTTGAAATTTCAAAACAGCCTCTACGATATTAGCATTACCAGAACGTGTCAGTTCAATGGATCTGTCTGAATCATAGTACATACTGAATAGTTTTTCAGGCGTGTAGGAGCGCTGCTGAGTAAACAAAAGTGCGCCGCCAGTAATCATAAGGACAGCAATTGCTGCTGCTGCTGCCAACTGCCATTTACGCGGTTGAAGCCTTACAATTCTTGGTGCTTTCAATTGTTTGTTCTCATTATAAACACTTAAAAGCTTTCTCCGAAACTCAACAACATCTTCTTCTGAAAGAATCTTGTCAAGGTCTTTATCGAGCTTAAGTTCAGTCGACAATTCAGCATTGGATTGCAATTCATTGCTGAACCATCGGAGTTCATCCTCATTCATTTCCCTGGCAAGAAATCTTTCGATAAGCTGGGAATACTTGAGTTTTCTAGTCATCGGACAGGAATTTTTGGCACTTCGGATCATTGATAATTCTCTTCTTTAACTCTTCCTTACAGAGGTATTTTCGGGTTTTCGCATATTTCTCGGTTTTGTAACCCATTTCTATTGCAATTTCTTTAAGTGATACTTTCTTCATAAAAAGCATCAGAACTTTCTGGCAATCATCATTCAGCGTAAGAAAATGCTGCTGATACAACCGAAACTTCTCTAGTTCATCCTGATTCTTTTCACTTAATGCATAATCGGTCATTGTAATATATGTTTCAACATCACTGAATTCTCTGGAGAATTGCTTGCGTTTACTAAGCTTTTGCAACCAAAGGTTCCGGCTGACCGAATAAAGATAAGTACGAAAAGAACAACTCAAATCAAACTCATTGGCCTTGATCTTTTTAAAGACAATTATCAAACTGTCTTGAAAAACATCTTCAGCATCTTCCTCACTTCCATTGTTTTTAGTGACTAAAAACAGTATCATGGGGAATAACTCCTGATATATATATTTGATGATGTAATCACTTCTGAGCCTCAGACCTTCAATGATTGCTTCATCAGAATAATGAATCATAGTTCGTTACTTTATCCGTTTTTTACAAAAAGGTAATACGGGTATCAAAAAAAATATTTTTTTTCCTTAGTGCCTGATACTCTATCTGATACATAATTCGATTTACTGTATCATTCAGTATATCAGCCTTTTACATGATTCAATTAAAATAATGCATAAAAATATGTCATTTTTGGTATTACCTTTTCCTATTTAACCGATTAATGGACGTAAAGGTATCTCATTTAATTAGTGATAACCTGGTACAATATCAATTTTTCAGTATATTTGGTGCGTAAAAAAATAACATATTAGGCAATATTCTGAATGAGCCGGTGCTTACCACAACATGACAAAAGTCACGAAGTTCTGATATTTATCAAAATAAAGAAAAACTTAATCCCAAACCCCTTTTAAAATGAAAAAGAGAACTGCAAACTTGATGATTGCTATCCTAGCTCTGCTTATGCTAAGTAGCCAGTCCTTTGGAGCACAGCCCATCAAAGGTACTGTAACCTATCATGACGATCCGTCAAAACCTATTGCTTCAGCTGTCGTTGAATTATATGGAGTTGATGAAAATGAAGAAATCGGGTCATATATTACATCTACTACAACTAACTTCAACGGCAAGTATATTTTCCCAAATATCCCTTACGGTAGTTACTATGTAAAAGTAATCAGTACATCTATTGAACCGGGTGGAGTGGACTATGATGATGTAGAGTACCTTGAAGTTTTAACTGATCCCAATGCACCATTAGCATCAGTAGAAATGATTGTGATCCTGGCAGGTGATTTAAATGGAAATAATTCCTTAGATACAGAGGATGTCGACCTCCTTAGTGAAAATTTGCCTGATAATTTTGATCCGGAATGGGTTTTTGAACCTGCTAGGTTAGTTATACATGATGGTACGAAAACCAATGTTCCCACAATGGGCGGTTCCAGTTCAGGTGATGTGAATGGCACATTTGTACCTATTGGAAGAAATGAAATTGCCACCACTGTCAATTATTTCCAGAAACAATTCTCAAATAATTTCAGCATTGAAGTATTCGCAAAAGATATCACCGAGGCTTCTGCAATGGGATTGGTTGTTGAATATCCTTCAACAGTAAATATTAAAAATGTTTCTTCGCAATTAGGCAACCTGAAAAATGTAAGAGTTGAAGAAAACAGAATCATTGTCAACTGGTCAAATGAGAACCTGGCATCAGCCGACATAAATAATTCAGAACCTGTTATTGTAATTTCAGCCGTTACCAACGATAAATATAATGGTGGAGATGTTAAATTTACCATGAGTAATCTGAGTCATTTTCTTGTAAATGGTGAAGTTGTCCGTCCGGCCTTCTCTGTACCATACTTATCAGCCGGCAGCAATGATTATCTGAGCCATTGCTATCCAAATCCGGCAAGTGAAAAAACAACAGTATACTTCACCTTGCCATGTGATTCGAAAACCACACTTAATATTTACAATCTTAATGGGAAACTCACCAAGACTATCATCAACGAGATGATGGCTGCAGGTCAGCATTCAGTTGTTATTCCAGTGTCAGAGATGAAAGAAGGTGTATACTTCTACAGCCTTACCACAAGTGGAAGTGTCAGTATTAATCAATCAAAGAGACTTGTTATAGTTCACTAAATTTTTAGAGGTTTTGGTAAAAAGGGGCTAAAAAAGCCCCTTTTTAATTTCTTTGCGATTTATTAGATTATTGGACTATTTTTGTGCTTGGGTTTTAAGCATATCTCAATGGCAGTCCTTCATAGTAGCATTCACAGAGCAGCACTTTGGATTTCATTGACCATATTTGCCATTATACTATTTTATGGTTGTGGACAACAACCGGATAAAATAGCTGAGAAAAGCATTGTAACTGATTCCATTAAAAAGACTTCCGATTTAATCACTGCAGATACTCTATTCAAGCAGTCACTATACGACAGTGCCTTTATCTATTATAAAAGGGCTGCTGATAACTTTGAAAAACAGGGAAAGAAAAAAGAACTTATTGATGTACTTCTGAAAATTTCAGACCTGCAAAGGCTAAAGGGGGATTTGGAAAGCGCAATGTCTATAATAGATAAAGCTGAAAAAATTACTGACCCTACGAAAACCGTAGAACAAAGAATGTATGCTGATGTGTTGCATAAAAAGGGATTACTTCTCAACAACAAAGGCCTCTTTGACAGTGCAATATCAGTATTAAACTCAAGCCTTTCATATAAAATAAAGCTTTTTGGCGAAAGGGATACTTCCCTTTCACTGAACTACAATCTATTAGGCATTTCGTATTTCTACAAAGGTGAATATGATAACGCCCTGACCAATTACACCAAAGCTTATGAAATCGCACTAAAAAGGAAGAATCCTGAAGATGCTGATCTTGCCATGTTCTTGCTGAATATAGGGATTATAAATGCACAAAAAGGGAAATATGAAGAGGCTGAAGCAGCATTTACAAGGGCTTTGAAGATCAATGAGAAACTGCTTAAATCAGATGACCCTGAACTTTCAATGATCAACCTTAATGTTGGAAGGCTTAAAGCGCTGCTGAATAAGGATTCTGAAGCACTTGACTATTACAATAAAGCTGAGGAAATCCTGGTTCGAAAATCAGAACCCGGACATCCATATTTCATATATGTATACTCAAATAAAGGTCAAACCTATGTTCACCTTGCCGATTATGAGAAAGCCCTGATATTTTTCAATAAAGCACTTGCATTGGCCAATACTTCATTGGAAAAGAACCATCCGCAAATTCTTTCGCTGAACATGAACATTGGTTATGTTTATGAGAAGAAAAAGGATTATGCCAATGCACTCAGATATTACATTGCAAGTATGCCACAGGACAAAGAAAATCCTTCACTTGTAAAAACACTTGGGAATATGGCCAGTCTTTATAATTCTATGAATGAGAAAGTAAAGGCTGATGAATATTATCAGCATGCATTGCGGCTTGCCATAAAGTATCTGGGGCCGGACCATCCTGAAACAGGACTGCTTTATACCAGATATGGATACTTCCTGCTTTATGACCCTGATAAAAACAATGAAATTGATTATTTCAACAATGCCTTATCAATCAGTAAGAAACATTACGGCGCAAAGAGCAGGGAGGTTTCCAACAACTATACGCATATAGGCAATTATTACTATATGCGGGATGAGACAATGAAATCGCTTGATTTTTATCAGAAAGCCATTATTGCAATAGTACGAGACTTTAATAATATTGATATCTATTCAACTCCTGATATAAAGGATATTGAAGCCGATATGTATCTTGTAAATGCCCTTAATGGCAAGGCGCAGGCTTTGGCTGTTCTTGGTGGCAAAACAAATTTGACACAAAGTCTGAACACATATAAGCTATCAGTAAAAGTTATTGATAATCTCCGATCAACTTATCAGGATGAAGAGAGTAAACTTATGGTTTCTGATCAGGCGAAATATACTTTTCAAAAAACCGTGGAAGTTGCCACTCAACTATTCCGTGTGACAAAAGATAAAAAGCATTTGGCTGATGCATTTCAATATTCAGATAAAAGTAAATCGGCTGTGCTGATTAACTCAATGCATGATATTGAAGCTCAGTATTTTGGTAAAATACCTGATAATATTCTGGATCTGGAAAAGATACTTAAACTCAATATCAGCACTTTCAGAAGTTTTATTTATGAAGAAAAACAGAAAGCTACACCGGATATCAACATGATAAATAGCTGGGAGTCAAGGGTATTTGAATTCACAGTGAGGTATGATAGTTTAACTGCTATTCTTGAAAAGAACTATCCCGACTATTACAAATTAAAATACACTGAACCATCAGTCAGTATAAATACTATACAAAATGCACTTGAGAAAGACAACTTATTGATTGAATATATGTTAAGTGATTCTGTACTCTACATGTTTGCCATCAGTAAGAACGCCTTTGAAGTCTTCACTCAGCCTATAGATTCCTCATTTTACAAAAGCATACAAAATGTAGTATCGGCAACCAGCAATAATTCCATGTTTAGTACTACAAAAGAGGATTACATCAAGTATTCAACTGCTGCATTCCAACTTTATAAAACATTAATCAAACCCATAACCGGATCCTTTAAGGAGAAAAAGCTCATTATCATACCGGATGGAGAGATAGGCTTCATTTCATTCGATATGTTACTGACTGAAATACCTGATATCAGAAAAATGGACTATCGCAAACTACCTTACCTGATACACGAAAAGATAATAAGCTACAGCACCTCTGCCATATTGCAATACTCAGGATTTCAAAAAAGGGAACGACACGCTTCCAGGAACTTCCTTGTTATGGCTCCCAGCTATGACAATCTGGTAGAATCGGGCAAGACAGCATTTACGGACGAGAACGGCGAGAAGGTCTTCCTCCTTCCTATTCCGGGAGTTGAGAAAGAGATTGAAGGTATTAAGAACAGCATGTTCGCAAAGAAAATAAGAGGCAAATCAGCTACTGAAGCTCGCTTTAAAGAGGAAGTCGGGAAATATAACGTACTTCATCTTGCCATGCATACCCTTGTTAATAATAGCCAGCCCATGCTTTCAAAACTGGTATTTTATCAGAATCAGGATACTGTTGAAGATGGAATGCTTAATACTTATGAATTATTCAGCATGGACCTGAATGCAGGACTTGCAGTATTAAGTGCCTGCAATACAGGATCAGGTAAACTTTTAAAGGGTGAAGGTATCATGAATCTTGCCAGAGGGTTTATTTATGCAGGTGTACCAGGAATTGTAATGACCATGTGGTCAGTTGATGATGAGTCGAGTGCTGAAATTGTAAAGAAATTTTATGAATACCTTGAAGATGGAAAATCAAAAGATGAAGCTCTGCGTCAGGCTAAACTTGATATATTGGCCGAAGGTGATCCTCTGAGGTCACATCCATTTTATTGGGCTGCTTATGTGAATATCGGCGATAATAGTCCTATGAAATTCAGAAGTGCTATACTCACCTATTCGTTTTATGGATCAGTTGGAATTGTGATACTGGCAGCAGCTTTCTATTTCCTGAGAAAAAAGAAAAAAAGTAAAACCTTAAAGATTAAGCCAACGGCTTGATTTTTGTGGAATTTCAATTGGAATCCTTGTTTTCATTAATCTAATTTTAAGCATTAATAAATGATTTATCCTGCAAATTTTGAAGATAAGTCGGGTTTTGATTCAATCCGTGGTATCATGCACCGGATCTGTTTGGTTGATTATTCACATGAACTGGTTGATTCAATAACGTTTACCTCAGATTATAACAACCTGAACAAATTGCTTAACCAGACTTTTGAGATGAAACAGGTTCTGCAGTTTGTATCGGGTTTTCCCCAACAGGATTATTATGACCTTACCTCTGAATTGGTAAGAATCAAGGTTAAAGGCACCTATCTGGAGGCAGAAACCTTAATTTCACTCAAGTTGTCGCTTGAAACAATTACTGCAATCATCGCCTTTATAGATGACCTGGATGGAGATAGGTTTAAGGAATTAAAGAACTTGCTGCCCGGGAACATTCCCGACCAACTGATTATTACAAAGGTCAGTAATATAATAGATGAAAAAGGAGATATCAGGGACAATGCCAGTGAGAAGCTATCAGTTTTAAGAAAAGAAATTAAAAGCAAAGCATCATCAATTGACAAACGAATCAATCATATACTGGAACAGGCAAGAAAAGAGAGCCTGATCAGTGATGAAGCTGAGTTGACAGTAAGAAATGGCCGGCTTGTAATTCCTGTTCCGGCAGGGAACAAAAGGAAACTTAAAGGATATGTTCACGATACTTCCGCAACAGGTCAAACCGTTTTCCTGGAACCAGCTGAAGTATTCGAGATAAATAATGATATACAGAACTTACGAGTTGAAGAGAAACAGGAGATTATAAATATACTAACTGCTTTTACTGACTTTGTAAGAGATTATATTGAGGACCTTTTCCATTTTTACAGATTTCTGGGCGAAATTGACTTTATAAGAGCAAAAGCCATTCTGGCAATTCAAATCAGTGCAAATAAACCTGAGTTGGTGAATTATCCGCTCATTGATTGGAAAAATGCCATGCATCCAATATTGCATAAGTCGCTGATGAAGCAAGGTAAGTCCATAGTTTCTCAGGATATCCGGTTAAACGGAGAGAATAGAATAATGGTGATAAGCGGTCCTAATGCCGGTGGCAAATCAGTGTGCCTCAAGACGGTTGCCATGTTACAATATATGTTGCAATGTGGATTGTTGATACCGGTGAGCGAGGACTCCATTTCAGGAATTTTCTCAAAGTTATACCTCGAAATTGGTGATGAGCAGTCACTTGAAAATGATTTAAGTACATATAGTTCACACCTGTTGCATATAAAATATTTCCTTCAGAATGCTGATAGCGGGACACTCTTCCTGATTGACGAATTTGGTGCAGGGACTGAACCTCAGCTTGGTGGAGCAATGGCTGAAGCCAGTCTGCAAAAACTAAACGCCATCAACTGTTATGGAGTGGTAACTACACATTATACAAATCTGAAATTATTGGCAGGAAACGAAGAAGGGTTATTCAATGCCGCCATGCTTTATGATACCAGGGCAATGAAACCTTTGTTTAAATTAAGCATTGGCAAACCTGGCAGCTCCTTTGCTTTTGAAATAGCCCAGAAAATAGGTTTTCCCGAGGATGTAGTGAACAATGCAGCTTCAAAAGTGGGCAACAGCCAATTGGATTTTGAAAAGCAACTTGCCCAATTGGAAGTTGATAAAAAGCTGATTGCGCAAAAAACTGCGGAGCTAAAAGTGGCAGATGATACGTTGGCAGAACTGGTAAACAGATACCAAAAGTTATTGAATGATCTCGAGACCAAGAAAAATTCAGTAATTAAAGATGCCAGAATCAGAGCCCAACAATTGGTTGATGATTCAAACAAAATGATTGAGAAGACCATCAGGGAGATTAAAGAACATAAAGCTGAAAAACAGGCAACAAAACAACTTCGTGAGGATCTTATCCAGGAACTGGATACCATTATCAGTAAAGGAACTGATGAGAATACCCCGACTTTAACACCGGAAATTATCAATAAAGAAGCTAAGGAAGCATCTGTACCAGCCACTTCATTTGTATTAAGAAAGGGCTCGCATGTCAAAATGCAGGATCAGGAAAGCATTGGAAAAGTAGAGGATATAAAAGGTAGAAATGTGCTTGTGCAATTCGGTTCCTTCAACATCAGAACCACTATTGATAAATTAATCCTTGCTTCACCTGCCGAGATCAGGCTTTTTGAGGCAGACAGGCCGCATCACTGGAAAAGCAGCTCAGTAATCAATGACCTCAATGCCAAGATGGCTGAATTCAAGATGTCAATTGATCTTAGAGGGAAAAGACCGGAGGAAGCCAAAGAGGCACTGTCACGGTATATTGATCAGGCAGTATTACTAAGAATCAATGAAGTCAGGATATTACACGGGAAAGGGAATGGAATACTCAGACAAATAGTACACGAGTACTTGAATGAACATATGGAAGTTATAAGGTTTGATGATGAAAATATTGAACGGGGAGGTCATGGAATAACCGTTGTACAATTGCATTAAACTTTGCACGCATTATTTTGTTTATTCGCCTTAAAATCCAGAACAATGAATGACCTTTTAAAAAAAATAAAATCAAAGAATACGATTAAGAATATAATTGGGACCATAGTCGGTATTATTGGAGGATATCTATATTACCATTTTATAGGATGCAACAGCGGTGGGTGTGCAATAACCTCTAATCCTTATATGACCATACTTTGGGGTGGATTACTAGGATACCTCCTTTTTGATCTCTATAAGATCAAGCCTGAATCTTCGCAACAAGATAATACGAATGGTTAATCCATTCTTTAAGTATTTGATCTGAAATTGAGCCATCAATTTCCACAGTATTCCAGTACTTTTTATTCATGTGATAACCCGGTTTCACGCAGTTATATTGCTCACGCAGTTCGATTGCAAGTTCCGGGTCACATTTTACATTCATGGCAAGAGGTCCTTCAAGATCTGTTAAAAGGAACATCTTCCCTTTCACCTTAAAAACCAGCGTAGTACCATCAAAAGGGAAACCCTCAGTTACATCTTTAAGGCTAAGGCAATATTCACGCAGGCTCTCGATATTCATTTTACTTAATATTTTCCCAGACAAAAATAAGGCATTTTAAACTTAAGATTACCTTAAAATTTCAGGTAATCTTAAGTTGAAAATAAGCCTCTATGTGAATAATATCAGCTTGTTGCGGTGCTTTTTGGGTAAGATTAAAAGAACAGCCAAAGGTAAAGCGCTTTTAAATTTTGATTTTAGTAGTACCTTTGTGTGCCTTTTCAAAAAGTGCAGTAACAAGGGAACACAGTATTATCTAAAATTTTACACATGTCTTTAACAAGAAAAACGTCTGACCTCAAGAAGAGGATGCGTGATGCGTTGATGGGTGGAGGTCAGGTAGCTATTGAAAAACAAAAAGCTACCGGAAAGATGACCGCCCGTGAGCGTATCATTGCTTTACTTGATCCCAAGTCATTTCATGAGTATGATTTATTTGTTGAACACGCTGGCAAGGACTTTGACATGGGAGACAAGTACCTGCCGGGCGATGGTGTCATTACAGGCACCGGAACACTGAATGGTTACCCTGTTTGTATCTATGCCCAAGACTTTACTGTTGCAGGAGGATCTTTAGGATGGATGCATGCCAAGAAGATTACCAAAATCATGGACCATGCCATGAAGCTTAAAGTGCCAATCATAGGAATCAATGATTCAGGAGGAGCACGTATTCAGGAAGGAGTAAATTCATTAGCCGGCTACGGTGAGATTTTTTATCGTAATACTCAGGCTTCAGGAGTAATCCCACAGATTAGTGTTATACTCGGACCTTGTGCAGGTGGTGCAGTTTACTCACCTGCATTAACTGATTTTGTTTTTGTAGTTGATAAGATTTCCAAGATGTTTATCACTGGTCCCGAGGTTATAAAAACGGTATTGGGTGAGGAAATCTCCATGGAAGAACTTGGCGGAGCTCGTGTACAGGCTGAAATTACCGGCAATGCTCACTTTTTTGCTGAAAGTGAACAAGAGTGCTTTGAGCAGATCAAAACCCTCTGCAGCTTTATCCCTTGGAATAATATTAAGAAAGCAGAATCTTTTCCTAAAAAGCCACCCAGAACCAGAAGCTACAATATTGACACTATTTTCCCGACCAATCCTCGTCAACCTTACGACGTAAAGGACGTTATAAGGGCTATGGTGGATGATTCTGAGTTTTTTGAGATCCAGAGCCTTTTTGCTGCAAATATTGTTATTGGATTTGCCCGTTTGAATGGACATACCGTTGGTTTTGTAGCAAACCAACCACTGGTACTTGCCGGTGTACTTGATGTAGATTCATCTGACAAAGCTGCACGTTTTATAAGGTATTGTGATTCATTTAATATTCCACTGGTTACCTTGGTTGACCTGCCCGGTTATCTCCCCGGTGTTGACCAGGAACATGCAGGTGTAATTCGCCATGGTGCAAAGGTTCTCTATGCTTATTCAGAAGCTACTGTGCCCAAGATGACCGTGATATTGCGCAAGGCTTATGGTGGAGGTTATATAGCTATGTGCTCAAGTCACCTGAAAGCTGATTTTGTTTTTGCATGGCCTACTGCTGAAATAGCAGTTATGGGTCCCGAAGGCGCAGCAAATATTATTTTTAGAAATGAAATAAAGAATGCTGAGAATCCTGAAGAAATGCGCAAACAGAAGATAAAAGAATATAAGGAGAAATTCGCTAATCCTTATGTTGCTGCAGCTTATGGATATGTTGATGCGGTAATTGAACCTACAGAGACAAGAAACATGCTAATACATGCTCTTGAGATTTCTTCTGAAAAAGTTGAAGTAAGGCCGAATAAGAAGCATGGAATACCCCCATTTTAATTTTAATTAATTATGGAAGAAAAAAACGACTCTCAGGAAATTAAGAGTATCATTATTGACAATGTCAAATATAAGACGAGGCTCACAAAAAAGTATTTAGCCAGGAAATCATTCAGCCCTGCTGAGATTGGAAATATATACTCTTTTATACCGGGTACTATTCTCAAAATTTCAGTAAAAGAAGGTCAGAAAGTTAAAAAAGGAACTCACCTTCTGGAACTGGAAGCAATGAAAATGGCAAATAACCTTATTGCTTCAATGGATGGAACAATAAAAAAGATTTATGTAAAAGAAGGTGAGATGGTGTCCAAAAACACACTCCTGGTAGAAATAAGGTAACTTGTTTGCTAATTAACCAACCGGATTTTCACAGTTTAATTCCGGTACCTTAACAACAAATTATGGACAATTACAACTTGTTTAATTTACATGTTGTTGGTTGTCCATAATTTATTCATCTCCTCTATGGAAGCAAGAATACTATCACAGCCGGTTCCATCCAATGATGAGGTTTTATACACGGATGGAAGTTCTTCCCAATACTTAAGCAGACTTATACTGATGGCTGATATATTTGAGGTTAATTGATTGGGTGATAATTTGTCTGTCTTAGTGAACGCAATTGAGAATGGCAGCATATTCTCACCAAACCAATTGATCATATTCCTGTCGGAATCTTTTAACTCAATCCTGCTATCAACAAGAATAAAAGTATGAAGCAGATTCTGTCTTTTTAATAGATAATGATGTATCATGATCTCCCACTTCTCCCGCTCAGTTTTAGAGATCCTGGCATATCCATAACCCGGAAGATCAACCAGTAACCATTCATCATTAACCAAAAAATGGTTAATTAACCGGGTCTTTCCGGGAGTTGATGAAACCCGGGCAAGGTTCTTTCTATTAAGCAGCTGATTAATTAAGGATGATTTTCCCACATTGGAACGACCAATAAAAGCATACTCGGGCTTATCAATCCTGGGACATTTCTTAAAATCTGTACTGCTTGCTATAAACTCCGCATTGTGAATTATCATTTCATTTATTGGGGAATTGTTAAATGACGTTCAATTTTCATCCCATAAATATCTGATATGGTTATAAGTATTCCCGACTCTTCAACTTCCCCAAAATCAGAATTTATACTCGTGCCAAAGAACTTCATTGTGGGTGATAAATTCATGTATGCATTGACCAAAGGGGGTATTGTCTCACCAAGAGCACGAACCTTTTGTATTAACAACTTGTAGTCCTTCTCATATACATCATTATTGAAGACAGCATCAAGCTCTTTAACATCGGTAGTAAGCTTAAGGGAAATGAAGGGCGTAACGAGGTCCTCCTTATCTTGAAAATACTTATGCATGAAATACAATATCAGATCCCTGGCTTCGGCATTATACGAAGGATACATGGTAATTTTGCCAAAATAGTACCTTGCATCAGGATTTTGAAGAATTATTGCACCCAATCCATCCCAAATATTATCCAGAGAGTACATTCCTTTCCTTATATTATTGGTAGGTTGATAGTTTGGTTGGACAAATGACCTGCCTAGCTCAATAGTGTAAGGAAGGTATTCATCACGGAACTTATCACTATACTTGAACAACTTGAATGTGGGAGTATGGAATTCATTGTCTGTTCCCGGTTTTAAATCTTTGCAATGCAGATATCTATATCCACCTACAATTTCTTTATCGGCAGGATTCCACACTATAAGCTGTTGAAATGGATTATCGTCAGTATCATAACTATCAAGGTCATAGCTTTTACCGGTACCTCCACCGGCATCTCTGAATGTTATTTCACGCAACCTTCCAATTTCAAGGGTTACATTGGGTGAATTATGATAATCAATTACATAAATATAATTATTTCCGGCATTTGTTTTGCGGAGTAATTTATCAGGTGTAAGTTCCTTCTCAATAGATTCCCGGGAAACCGGTGGTATAATGTTTTCCATATTACTAAATCATTGGTGCAAAGTCAACGTAAGCATCCTTTTCAAGTTTATAAACATGTTTGCGCAATTCAGATGCCCACACTTTATCTTTGATATGCTTATCAAAGAAGTTAAAAGATATCGGCTTACCAAAAGTAATGATAATGTCTTTATTGTCTTGTTTAAACATTTCATCAACAAGATATAACATCTCAATGTTGGCTTTTAGTCCTATTTTTTTTCTTAATCGTGCTAAATTGTAGAAAAAAGATGAGTTTTTACCACTTATATGTACTGGCAAGATGTCTCTGCTATACTTCCTGGCCATTGATAAAAAGGTCTTCTTCCATTCAAGGTCAAGTATCCGTTTTCCGATCTTACGCGAGCAAAGGCCAGCAGGAAAAAAAATTACAACATTATCAGAGGCGAATGTATTGTTGATAGCTCCAATATTCTCTGTGTTGGAACCATGCTTGTTAATGGGAATGAATAATGACCTGAGATTTTCAACATGCATCAGGAAATCATTTGCAGTCATTGAGATATGAGAATTAATTCGTCCTGCTGCGAGCATTAATGCCATACCATCAAGTCCTCCTAAAGGATGATTTGATGCAACGACATAAGGTTTGCTCTTGTCAAAATTATCCGCTCCACGCACCTTAATATTTACATTGAACTCAGTAAGAACAGCATCGAGAAAATCAATGCCATGCTTATCGCGATGCCTGAAGATAATATCATTTAATCTTTCCTGATGAAGAATTCTTTTTAAGTACCTAATCACAAAAGATGGTAAAATCTTTAATAAACCGGGGGTCTTACCCGCAATCACCTTCTCTACATCAATGAATTTAGGTACAGTAGTTTCTGAATGCATTTCTTTTAGTTCTCTTTTTGAATTAAGAGGATTAATATTTCACAAAATTAATGAATTCGAAGGTCATAGTAACACATTTAATTTTGACCTTTTTGGAAAACAGTTGTTGAAAATTGGCTCTTGCTTCCTATTTTATTGATTATCTGCATATTACAGAATAAATATTTACTCAATATCCGGTTAAATGATAAAAGTTATTAACAATAGTGGTAGAATGTGGGAAAAAGTGGATTTTATGCACTATATTTACACCATAAAACACCTTTTTGTAAAATGTTGGAAATGATAGGAGTTCATGAATGCAAAGTTGACAATAAGGGCAGGATATTGTTACCTGCTGCCCTGAAGGGTCAATTAGAAGCATTTCTGGCAGATGGTTTTATCATAAAAAGAAGCATTTTTCAGCAGTGTCTTGAGATTTACCCCAGGGCAGAATGGGATGAAGCAATCAAAGGAATAAACATGCTCAACAGATTTGTAAAAAAGAATACCGATTTTATCAGAGTCTTTATGGCCGGTGTTAAGGAAGTTGAATTGGATGTAACAGGTAGATTATTAATCCCACGCGATCTGGCAATATTTGCAAATATCACAAAAGATGTTGTTTTGGCTTCTGCACTTAATATTATTGAAGTTTGGGATAAAGACAAGTATGAAGCCAGTATTGCAGAAGGTCAGGTTAATTTCTCAGAATTAGCAGAAGATGTTATGGGCCAAATGAGTTAACAATATGTATCACAAACCGGTATTGTTGCAGGAGACTATTGACCTAATGGATATTAAGCCAGATGGGATTTATGTCGATGTTACTTTTGGCGGAGGAGGCCATTCAAGGGCTATTCTTGACAAGTTAACAACCGGAAGGCTCTATGGATTTGATCAGGACAGGGACTCCCTTAAAAATGATCTGAATGATTCACGCTTTCAACTGATAAATCAGAACTTCAAATATCTGACAAATTTCCTGAAATACTATAAAGCAACTCCTGTTGATGGAATACTTGCAGATTTGGGCATTTCTTCACATCAGATTGACAATCCCACCAGGGGATTCTCCACCAGATTTGAAAGTGAACTCGATTTACGAATGAATCAGAGTGCTGAAATAAGCGCACGCAACGTAATTAACTCATACAACACCGAAGAGCTTAAACGCATTTTTAAAAATTACGGAGAATTTACCAATGCCTACCATATTGCTCAACGGCTGGTAGATTCACGAATCAATAAAGAAATAACCTCTACCACCGAATTAAAGGAAATTCTCAAACCTTTTGCTGAAAAAGGGCGTGAGAACAAATTCTATGCGCGCATTTTTCAAGCATTACGCATTGAAGTTAATAATGAGATTGAGACTTTGAAAGACTTTCTTAGCCAAACGATCAATGTTCTTCGACCCGGTGGAAGATTGGTCATTATTTCATACCACTCACTTGAAGACAGACTTGTAAAGAATTTTATGAGATCGGGGAATTTTGATGGAAAAATAGAGAAGGACTTCTATGGAAATATCATTTCTCCTTTCAAACCGGTGACAAGAAAAGCAATCATTGCCAGTGATTCTGAACTTGAAGGCAATCCCAGATCAAGAAGCGCAAAGCTGCGGGCTGCAGAAAGGACATACTATGAGTGAGATTAAAAATACTATTAAAAAGCCCGAGGCCATAAAAGACGGGACTAAGAAAGCTTCCGGGAAACGCTTTAAACGAATGCATTTATTCAACCAAAACGTTTCATTTACCAAATCAGCAGCATCTATTCTCGATGGGAGTTTCCTGACTCGTGAAAATCTGTTAAAACAGATTCCATTTATCATTTTTATCACTTTCCTGGCCATAATTTATATTGCCAATTCATACAATGCCGAAAAGACAATCATTGAAATAAACAGAACAAAAAAGCAGCTTGAGGAATTGCGATATGAGTATATCACTACTAAATCGAAACTCATGTTTCAAAGTAAGCAATCAGAGGTAGCTTACAGGCTTTCTGCATCACAGGTAAAAGAATCAACGGTACCTCCAATAAAACTTATAAGTAATCAGGTAAAAAAATGAGTAGCGAGAAAAACGACATATTGAGGAATGTCTATCTGGTCTACTTTATTGTAGTTCTGGTCGGTTGCGCAATTATCGGTAAAGCTATATATATACAAGCCATAGAAGGTGAAATGTGGAGGGAAAAAGGGAAGATAATGAACCTGAAGGTCGAAAAGATTGAAGCGGTCAGAGGTAATATTATGGCTAGTGATGGCAGTCTGCTGGCTGCAAGTGTCCCACTCTTTAACTTGCGCATGGATGCCGGCAATACGCACTATAATGATGAGTACTTTTATGATAATGTCGATTCCCTGGCATGGCATTTATCCAATCTCTTCAAGGACAGAACAAAAAGCAAATACAAACAAGAACTGGTAAATGCCAGAAAATCAAACAACAGATATCTGCTGCTTAAGCGAGATATCACCTTCGATCAACTGAAGAAGGTTCGTCGATTCCCAATATTTCGTGACGGCAAATATAAAGGTGGCATCATTGCGGAACAGAAAAGTAAAAGAGTACTTCCCAATCAATGGTTGGCATTCCGAACTATTGGCTGGGATAAAGATGGCACCAAAAACGATGTAGGTCTTGAGGGCGCATATAGTGAAATACTCCAAGGTGAAAGCGGCAGCAGACTTATGCAACGAATTGGGAGTGGAGCCTGGAGACCTACAAATGAAGAAAATGAGATAGAACCAAAAGATGGACATGATATTATCACATCTATCGATATTAACATACAGGATGTGGCAGAAGATGCATTGATGCGTCAATTGATTGAAAATGAAGCTGACCATGGTTGTGCAGTTCTCATGGAAGTCAATACAGGATTTATCGTTGCTATTGCCAATCTGGGAAAGAATGAAAAGGGCTTTTATGAAGAAAAATTAAATTATGCTTTGGCTGAAAGTTCAGAACCCGGTTCTACCTTTAAAACAGCATCTCTTCTGGCCGCATTGGATGAAGGTTTAATTGATCTGGATGATATTGTGGATACTGAAGACGGAACTACCCGCTTTGCCAATAGAACAATGCGTGATTCACATAAAGGTGGATATGGCCAGATCAGTGTAGGTAGAGCTTTTGAATTATCATCAAATGTCGGCATTTCCAAAGCCATTGTAAAAGCCTTCAAGAGCGAACCCCAGAGATTAATTGACAAATTATACTTTATGAGGTTGAATCAACCTCTTGGCATGGACATTCCCGGTGAAGGACATCCTCAAATAAAAAGTACTGATGATAAATATTGGTCGAAAGTATCACTTCCATGGATGTCAATTGGGTATGAGATAAAACTGACCCCATTGCAAACACTGGCATTCTATAATGCCATTGCTAATAATGGACAAATGGTGAAACCACAATTCATTAAGGAAATCAGAGCTGCCGGTATTGTTACTCAGAAATTTGAACCGATTGTTTTGAAAGAAAAAATAGTAAGTAACCAAAATTCCATCGACCAACTTAAAAAACTGCTTGAGAGTGTTGTTGAGAAGGGTACTGCCACAAATCTCAGAAATTCAGTCTACAAAATTGCCGGTAAAACAGGAACGGCACAAATTGCCCAAAACAATAAAGGGTATAATAAATCAAATTACAAGGCCTCATTTGTAGGTTACTTTCCGGCTGATAATCCAAAATACTCCTGTATTGTCGTAATAAACAATCCAACTAAGGGCGTATACTATGGCGGCTCCATTGCCGGCCCGGTTTTTAAAGAGATAGCTGATAAAGTTTATGCCACCC
The DNA here is from genome assembly GCA_937894795.1 of uncultured Bacteroidales bacterium. Lineage (GTDB taxonomy): Bacteria > Bacteroidota > Bacteroidia > Bacteroidales > Lentimicrobiaceae > Lentimicrobium. Next base: position 2,950 of record CALCQV010000130.1, on the reverse strand, counting down.
GGTTAACCCCTGATCAAAAAGGAATAGATAGTATCCCTTCAAATAATATTGATAAAGCATCGGGATCATTCAATGACCTTGCTTATCTATTAAAGTATTCCAATCTGAACCTTGAGCAAATGAAAGATTCAGAATACATCAAAATTGAAACCATTGATTCAGTCACTGTAGTCAAGCCACTGGTAATCACAGATGATAAAATGCCTGAAGTTATTGGCATGGGGGCAAGGGATGCAATCTTTTTACTTGAATCAGCCGGTATAAAAGTTAAAATTGTTGGTAAGGGAAAGGTCAGGAAGCAATCCATATTGCCGGGTATGGCCATAAAAAGAGGTGTAAACTGTATAATTGAATTAGGTTAAGGCAAATGAAACAACTTAAAGACATATTATATAAATGCAGCCTTTTACGTGTAATTGGCAATAATGATATTGCTATTGACAAGATCTCATTTGACTCACGTGATATCACCGGAAATTCAGCTTTTGTAGCAATTAAGGGAACCATAACTGATGGACATAAATATATAGATCAGGTAGTTAATCAAGGTGTTGCAGCCGTGATATGCGAAGTATTGCCTGATTCATTAAATAGCGATGTATGTTATGTTTTGGTTAATGATTCAAGTGAAACGCTTGGATATATGGCTTGTAATTATTATGATAATCCTTCCGAAAAAATAAACTTGATAGGCATTACCGGAACCAATGGAAAAACAACCACTGCCACTTTACTATTTGAGTTATTCCGTTCATTAGGATATAAAACAGGCCTCATTTCAACTGTTAAGAATTGCATTGACAGCAAGGAGTATACATCAACGCATACAACCCCCCATCCATTGCAATTAAATGCTCTTCTGGCTGAAATGGTTGACCATGGCTGTGAATACTGTTTTATGGAAGTCAGTTCTCATTCAATTGTGCAAAACCGGATTACCGGACTGCAATTCAAAGGCGGCATTTTCAGCAACCTGACTCATGATCATCTGGATTTCCATAAAACCTTTGGTGCATACCTGGAAGCAAAAAAGCGTTTCTTCGATAAATTACCATCTGATGCATTCGCGCTTGTCAATATTGACGATAAGAATGGGCAAGTAATGGTTCAGAATACCAAAGCTAAAATTTATACAATGGCAATCAAGACACTTGCAGATTTCCATTGTAAGATACTCGAGAATCAATTTGACGGATTACTGCTTAAGATTAATGGAAATGAGGTTTGGAGTAAGCTGGTTGGCAATTTCAATGCTTACAATATTCTGGCAATATACTCCTGTGCAATCCTATTGGGTATAGAAGAGCAAGAAGCCTTAATAGCCATAAGCAGGCTGCAACCTGTACGTGGTCGTTTTGAATATTTCAAATCACCAGTCGGTATTGTTGGCATTGTTGACTATGCCCATACTCCTGATGCGCTAAAAAACGTAATTGACACCATTAACGCTATTAGATCAGGCGCAGGCAGATTATTGACTGTTGTAGGTGCCGGAGGTGACAGGGACAGGACAAAGAGGCCTATAATGGCTAGTATAGCATCAGAGAATAGCGACATGGTAATACTTACTTCTGATAATCCCAGAAGTGAAGACCCTGAAGAGATTCTAAAGGAAATGGAAGCCGGTATTTCAATTGAAAAAAAGAAGACCTGCCTTATTATAGCTGATCGCCGACAGGCTATTAAAACAGCATACAATCTTGCTAAAGCCAATGACATTATACTGGTAGCAGGAAAAGGTCATGAGACTTATCAGGAAATCAAGGGAGTACGATCACATTTTGATGACAGAGAAGTATTAATAGAATTATTTGAAAACGATAACCACAAAAATTAGAAGGTCATGCTGTACTACCTTTTTACTTTTCTAGATAAAGCATACGACATACCGGGTGCAGGGGTGTTTCAGTATATCTCTTTCAGGGCTGCCATGGCTGTTATAACATCCTTGACCATCTCCCTGCTTTTCGGAAAATCACTGATAAATCTTCTAAAGAAAAAGCAAGTTGGCGAAACAGTTCGTGACCTTGGTTTGAGTGGCCAAAAAGAAAAACAAGGAACTCCTACAATGGGCGGCCTGATTATTCTGGGAGCCATAATTATTCCAACATTGCTTTTTGCCAAGCTTAACAATGTTTATATAATACTCATATTGTTCACTACTTTATGGTTAGGCTTCATTGGTTTTCTGGACGATTATATTAAAGTGTTCCGTAACGATAAAAAAGGACTTGCTGCACGATTCAAGATCTTCGGACAGGTTTTTATTGGTTTGGTTGTAGCATTAACCATGTATTTTAATGATGGAATTGTAATAAGGGAAAAGATCAGGCAAACAAGCTCCAGATCAGCTGCCCAGATGAGTGAATTTGAAAGAATTCCTGATCATGTTAAAAGGTTTTCATCCGATCCAGTGAAGTCAACAAAAACAACCATTCCCTTTGTAAAAAATAATGAATTTGATTATGCCGTTCTTCTTAAGCCTTTAGGAGAAAAAGCAAGAAAATACGCTTATCTGGTATTCATACCAATAATTATCTTCATCATCACCGCTATTTCAAATGGTGCCAACTTAACGGATGGAATTGATGGACTTGCTACCGGCACATCAGCCATTATTGGTGCGACCCTTGGAATCCTTGCCTGGGTTTCAGGCAATATCGTATTTGCTGATTATCTCAATATTATGTACCTGCCTAACACAGGTGAACTTACAATATTTGTAAGTGCCTTTGTAGGTGCCTGTACCGGATTCCTATGGTATAACACTTATCCCGCCCAGGTATTTATGGGTGACACAGGTTCATTGGCCATAGGAGGAATCATTGCTGTTTTAGCCATAATGATCAGAAAAGAATTCCTACTCCCTATACTCTGCGGAATTTTCATTGCCGAAAACCTCTCTGTAGTATTGCAAGTGGCATATTTCAAACATACTAAACGAAAATAT
>CALCQV010000129.1 GCA_937894795.1 uncultured Bacteroidales bacterium | reverse complement strand
TCTACATTGAAGGTGTAATCCCTGTACTGCATACAAACAGCTCCCGGCAGATCGGTAACATCACCCGGTACACCGGTAACCGTTCCGCTTCCGCCGCAGTTGTCACTCCATGTGTTGGTAACTGTAGCAGGCCATGCCGGATTGCAGCCTTCCAGTGCAATATCAGGGCCATCGTTGATAACCGGGAGTGTTTCATCCGCTGCTACGCCAAAAGCACTTGAACAGGTTAGTGGTTCAGGATGGCACTCGTCAGATACTTCATAGGTAAAGTAAATGGTATCTCCACATTCAATGTTAGCCGGCAGCGATGGGATATCACCTATGTTTTCAACTATAGGATCATTGCCACCAGTGTAATAGAATCCATCTACCCAGGTGTTATATGCAGTTGTAATATCTGCAATATCAGCACATTCATCCAGATATGTACTCTCCGGACAAAATACTTCCAGGTCACTCATATCAATATTAGCCTGATAAGGGGCACCCGGAAAATCTTTTAATACTGCACTTGTTGACTGTGAAGTTTTGGTTCTTACAAAAACTGTACTCAGATATCCACAGTCATCTTCGCCAAAGCCCATAACTGCTGATAGATTAATAGCACCCTCGGCATATTGATTGGTCAAATAGGAGGGTTGTCCATAAGGCATCCATGGTGCAACGGTAAGTGCCGTGTTACTGGTTATTAAAATATCCCCTGCATAATTGCCTATAGGTTGCTCTACATATGTAAAGTCATCAGGATCAGGACCCACATATTCCCATCGGTGAATAACAGGAATTGCATTTGTGCCTCCATTAACAAACTGAATGGTTACGATTATATCTCCAACAGTTCTCGTGTTATCAGGCCCGGATCCCAGGAAATAACCGGCCGTTGAGTCTGCATTGTATATCATTTCAACCGTATTTTGCAGAAACTCAAAGTCAATATAGGCATCGCCATTGTTTACCATACGGTCGGCAGCAAAAATGCACCATAAATCAGTGGCTACACCTCCCGGTAAATCCGGATTTCCCCAAGTGAAATGTGCTGATGCATTATTTATTTCATTTTTATTGGGTACAGTTCCTGCACCCCATGTAAATGTGTTATCGTAGGGATCATAAATTTTACTTGACTTCGTAAAAATGGTTGGATCGGTACCTTGCCATGGGTCATTGTAATGAATGCTCAATGGATAGGTCATATCGAAAGGATCAGGTGTTGACATATTGAATAGCGATGTACCCGGTCCCGGATACATAGGATCAGAAAACCAGTCACCGGCTTGTGAAAATGGACCTGGGGTTGGGTAATTAGCCTCTGCATCACCATCAACGCCGAAACCAATAAGTGGAGTTATAACCGGCGCAACTCCCTGCTGCGCCTGAACGGAAGAAAACGAAAATGCAATGTAAGCCACCGCCGTGAGCATACATCGCACAATTCTCAAATACGTAGTTCTCTCAATTTCCATTTTTCTCTTCTTTTTGATTAATTTTAAGACAAGGCAATTGCCCTCAGGTATATATTTACCTGTAAATGAATAATTAATAAAGAGATACTTTCTGATTGTTGGGGGGTGTATAATAGAAAACAGGGTAGACATGGTAGCTTAATATGACCAGTGTCAGAAAAATTGGGAAGAAGTTCATTCTTTCAGCCTATCTATTCTTCAGGCTGAGCTTTGTTTGGCATTTTGATCTTGCTGTTTTTTTTTCTTTTTGTTCCTTTTACTGTTTTTGGTTAATTAATAATGTTATTCTTTGATATATTTCTATAGCTAATTTACGACAGATAATCATTGAAAATCTTATACAATTTGCACATAAAGCCACGTGATTTGCACTTTGCATTTACATTAGATATACTGAATTATCCTATTAAGAAAAGCGTGTGATGTTAAAAATAAATAAAGAAACATTGAATATAAAGGGAAATTGAACAATACATAATTATGCATAGTCAATATATATGCTGCTGATTGAGATTATTTACATACGAATGGCATGATTGCCTTATTTAAATCGCTTACATCATTTGTATCTTTTTGATAAGAACTGATGTGACAATTTTAAAGGTTCTTATTATAAGTGCTATTATTGGACTAATCTGATTATCAGTATTATGTAACACAGTGATCTTTCAATAGAATGACCATCCTATTAACCAACTTAGGAATTGGTCATTATTGAAACCATAATTTTTATAATTTCGCGTAAAAATTGGTCGAATGCTTTGGCGATTAATAAGTTTAATGCTTGCAACCATGGTTGTCACATCCTGCAATAAGGGTAAAACCTCTGTTGATCTGATAGTTAGAAATGCAGTTATTTATACTGTCGATAGTGCATTCACGCTGCATACAACTATGGCAATTGATCGTGGAAAGATTGTTTCAGTTGGTGATGATATAACCATTAACGAGAAGTATAAGGCTGATTCTGTCTATGATGCTGAAGGGAGGGCTATATATCCAGGGTTCATTGACCCGCATAGTCATTTTTATGGTTATGTACAGAACCATCAATATGCCGATCTTCGTCCAGCCCAATCATTCAATGAGTTGCTTGAAATAATTGAAGCCCATTCTGTGAAATCACCTTCTCAATGGATTGTTGGCAGGGGATGGGATCAGAACAATTGGCCGGGACAGCAATTTCCTGATAACAAGTTGCTAAATGAAAAATATCCTGATAATCCGGTTGTACTTATTCGAATCGACGGGCATGCCGTTCTGGTTAACCAGGCTGCCATTGATCTCTCAGGATTGAAAGTGGATAGTCTTCCCAGTCCGGCTGAAGCAATAATTAGGAAAGGAAAGTTTACCGGTATCTTTACCGAGTCATTGGCTGATACATTCCGTAATCTTATTCCATCGCCAAAGGGTGATTTGCTGGCCAGGATGATGCAGCAGGCTGCCGATGAATGTTATAACGTTGGCCTTACCATGGTTACTGAAGCCGGAGCCGATCCATGGCTTGTCGATTTTTATGATAGTCTTCATTCTGAAGATATTCTGAAAATGGCCTTTTACGTGATGCTTAATCCTACTTCCGAAAACTATGAACGATTTATCAAGGAGGGGGTACTTAAACGTGATAAGCTGAATGTGAGGGCAATTAAGCTTTATGCTGATGGTGCTCTTGGTTCTAGGGGAGCCTGTATGCTTAAGCCATATTCTGATGATCACGGTAATTTTGGTACCATGACCATAACTCCCGAAGAATTGGGCAAGTGGTGTGTTATGGCCTACGATAATGGCTACCAGGTAAATACACATGCAATTGGCGATTCTGCCAACCGATTGGTGCTTGATGTATACAGCAATTACCTGTTGCCGGGCAATAACTTAAGGTGGCGAATTGAACATTGCCAGGTGATCGATCCCAATGATTTTAAAAAGTTCGGCGAGTTTGGCATCATTCCATCTATTCAGGCTACTCATGCTACTTCTGATATGTCGTGGGCCCGTCAACGTCTGGGCCGACGAATAACAAATGCCTATGCCTACAGAAAGCTAATGCGTGAAAATGGCTGGCTGGCAAATGGTACTGATTTCCCAATAGAAAATATCAGTCCAATTTATTCCTTTTATGCAGCAGTTGATCGTAAGAATCTTGATGGTCAACCGATGAGAGGTTTTCAGCGTGAAAATGCCCTTACCCGCCAGGAAGCATTGCGCAGTATTACCCTTTGGGCTGCAAAAGCCTGCTTTGAAGATGATCGTCGTGGTAGCCTTGAACCGGGTAAGAACGCCGACTTTGTGATTCTCGACATGGATATTATGCAGGTTAAGGCACGTGAAATACCCAAAGCTAAGGTCGTTAGAACCTATGTTGACGGCAAAGCTGTGTTCTCACGATAATCTGACCTGCTTTTTTTCTGACTCTTTATTTTGAATTATTGTCCTGCACCTGAAGTCTATTGGGTAATTTCTTCTATGTCACCACTTGTGAACTTTTTTTAACGGTTTGCGTTATTAGAAGTCCTATGACGAAGAAACAACTTAACAAACTCATTCTTGCTCTGCTTATTGGTACAGGTTCGTACTCCGTACAGGCACAGATGTCATCTGTAACCGCCATTGCTTTGCATACTCAAACGTCATTTAATTCTGAGGCTTCTCAATTAACCGAAGCGGCAATCAAAGTGGTTGATTTCAATGGTTTGAAACCTTACCTGGAGAAAGGAAATGATACAACTTACATCATTAATTTCTGGGCCACCTGGTGTGCTCCATGTATTAAGGAACTTCCTTACTTTCAGCAGATTAATGATGAATTTGCCGATAAGAAGCTAAAAGTGCTGCTGGTTAGTCTTGATTTTGAACGACAAATAGAATCACGCTTGATTCCTTTTATTAAAAAACACAAGGTCACACCTGAAGTAATAGTGCTAAGTGATCCTGATTCAAACGCTTGGATTAATAAAGTTGACCAATCATGGAGTGGTTCCATACCTGCTACCATTTTTTATAATAAAGATCAAAGAATGTTCTTTGAAAAGGAATTTACCTATGCTGAAATAAGGAGCATACTTGAACTGTTTGATTCTGATGAATTTTAATATTTACATAGCATCCTCATGGCCAATAGCTCCGGTAGCTTGTATTATACTCTTTTAGCCGGTAATTTATAACGCACTGCTTTACTAAAACAATAAACTGAATAAATAAAGTGATAATTAACACTAATAACAATCAAAATGAAAAAGCTAACAATTTTAACAATAGCAATATTAACCCTTACAGTTAATGCAATAGCCCAGGGATACCAGGTGGGAGATAAGGCAGCCGACTTTAAACTCAAGAATGTGAATGGTAAGATGGTTTCATTGGCTGATTTTAAAGATGCCAAAGGCTATGTTGTAATATTTACCTGCAATCATTGTCCGTTTTCTATAGCTTATGAAGACAGAATCAACGATCTGAATAAAAAGTATGCCCCACTGGGTTATCCTGTTATAGCTATAAATCCAAATGATCCTGCAATTGCACCTGATGATAGTTATGAGAAAATGCAGGTGAGGGCAAAAGAGAAGAACTTCAGTTTCCCTTACTTATTTGACGACGGACAAAAAGTACTTCCTCTTTATGGTGCCACACGAACACCTCATGTATATCTTCTTGAAAAAACTGCAGCCGGCAATAAGGTGGCCTATATAGGGGCAATTGACAATAATCATCAGGACGCATCAGCGGTTACTGAAAAATATCTCGAAAATGCCATTGAAGCGCTAAGAAACAACAAACAACCAGAGCCGAATTTCACCAAGGCTATTGGTTGCACCATCAAGATTGCACAGAAATAAAACTTTCTGAATAACTGCTATCGCTTAAAATGTGGCATCTCCCAGGGTATGATGATAGAGAGTTCAACCAATCCGGCAACCTCTCCATTGTCATACCATGGCGTTTGGTATATTAGTTTTCTGGTGCCTTGTTTTTCAATGGTATATACATTGGTAGTATTATTTGCCAACATGCCTGCAATAACTTCACGTGAATGTGGATTGTGACAATGGTTTAGATCCTTGCCCAACAACTCATAACCACCATACTTTGAAAATACATCGGCCGACTTGTCATTCATTTCAATGATCTTACCTTCCTTATCAGTAACGGTAATGGCAACAGGTAATGATTTAAGCCAGGGTGCGTCCATAATCTGTAATCTTACATTTATTATTTATGATGAAATTGACTAAAATGGACGGCAAATGAACGGCTATTTTTGGAATTATAGTGCAACGGCAGGAATATTTTTAATTGGTTCAATATTTTTGAGCCTTATTAATTTGGAATAACAGAAAAATACGTATATTTGCACCCTCTTAAAGGCTCCGTGGCTCAACTGAATAGAGCATCTGACTACGGATCAGAAGGTTACAGGTTTGAATCCTGTC
>CALCQV010000128.1 GCA_937894795.1 uncultured Bacteroidales bacterium | reverse complement strand
GGTGTTTAAAATAGTCGACAGCAAGATTCTTTTCGGTCTCGGTAGCATTAAATGAATGAAGGATATTGAACAGGTGCATCTTCATGTGACCGACCTGAATACCTTTAGTGGTCAATGATTTAAGAGCGCCAAAATTATTGGCCAAACCAATTACGGAGGCTATTTGCATCAACTCGCTGGCGGAAGGATTGCCCAGAATGGCTAATGACAATTTTGCCATTGGATGCAGGGAAGTTAGTCCTCCTACCGTGCCAATTGCCAGTGGCAAGGTAAGGGTGTATTTGAATTTGCCATCTCTGAGTTCTATATCAGTAAGGCTTTTATATTTTCCGGTGCGGGCTGCATAGGCATGGCCACATGCTTCAACGGCTCTGAAATCATTACCTGTAGCCAGAACAACGGCATCCACTCCATTAAAGATTCCCTTGTTGTGTGTAGTCGCCCTAAAAACATCAACATTGGCAATCTGAACGGCTTTCTCAAACTTCCATGCGAACTCTTCACCTGATAAGGACTCATCAATATTATCAAAAGCAGTTATATCACATTCCACCCATGTTTTTACAATACATTCAGGAGTATAATTAGAAAGAATAGACATGATAATTCGAATATCCTTTACTTTGAAAAGTCCGCGTTCATTCACAAAATTCTTTAATGCTGAGGCATATTCTTCAAGGCAACTGTTAATGAAGTTAGCGCCCATGGAATCAACGGTTTCAAACTTCACCTCAAGTTGATAATAACCTTCAAGGTCAGCAGTCCTGTCAATAATCTCCATGGAAAGAACGCCCCCACCCCTGCGTACCATATTAGCAGTAATTGAGGATGAACGCTCAAGCATCACCTGCTTTAACAATGGAAAATGCATTTTCAACTCATTGATATCACCATGCCAAATAAAATGCACCTGACCAATTTTAACAGTTGAAAGCACCTCACTATGAAATCCGCCATTGGTAGCCCATATTTTGGCACTCTTTGATGCTGCTGCTATTACTGAACTCTCCTCAATAACCATGGGCACCATGTACATCTTACCGTTTATGTTAACATTAGGTGCTATTCCATAAGGCATGAAATAATTAGTGATGGTATTCTCACTAAACTCATCAAATATTGCCTGAACAGCCGGATCAGAATGCCAGAATGACTTTATTACAGATATCTCTTCATCTGATGATGACAAGAAGGAGGCTATGGTTTGGATCTTTTGTTCTTTTGAAAACTTCGAGAAACCTTTTATTACACTGTTAAGTTTCATCCTGTTATAAATAAAGGCGACGGCAGAATTGCAGTGCTCATTTTTCGTTTATGTTACAAAATTAGGAAATATCAAGCCTCATAATCGTTTTTTATTACACATTTGTTTAAATTGCGTAATATTGAATCAGGATTGGCTTGATGAAAAGAATATCTATTATTCAATTTTAACAACTGAAAACCAAGATAATGACCATTTTTATCAATAATGAGAAATTTGAAATCTTTGAAGGTGCACGAGTAATTGATGCCATCAATTTGTATCTTAATTCAAATGAACTCCTGCACGATCACGTTGTTACTGAAGTCACTGACCAATATGGCAACAACCTGATGGATAAGGGCAGGCTCTTGCCCGGTGCTGAATTAATCATAGATTCTGAATTAGCTTAACTGAATTATAATACAACTAACAATAAGAGGCTGATCCAATAATATTCATACAATACTATCACGACATTAAAACATTAATAACTCCATGCAAAGTAAGTTCAGAATACTTTTTATCACGATCATAATCAACTGTCTTCTGTCAATTCAGTTAATTGGCTACTCGCAGGTTAATGACACGGTTAAAGTTGTTGTTCTATCAGTTAATGACCAACATGCCAAAATTGACAATTACGGTCAATTCAAGGCCCTGGTTGATAAAATAAGGGAAGAGAATAAGTACGTTCTCTTATTTGCTGCCGGCGATAACTTTACCGGGAATCCTATAGTTGACATGTACGAAGATAGAGGTTACCCGATTATAGACCTGATGAATGACCTTGATTTCAATGCCACTGCTGTTGGCAACCATGAGTTTGATTATGGCCAGCAGATATTGGCAAAGAGAATTCAACAAGCTGATTTTCCTTTTTTAAGTGCCAATATCAAAGACAATTCAGGAAGGTTAAAATTCAAGCCTTATGAGATAATAAAACTCGATAATGGAATAAAAGTAGGCATATTCAGCGCTATTCAGCTTGGCTCAGGCGGCATCCCTGATTCACACCCCTCCAATCTCAGGGATCTCACTTTTACTGACGGCATAGAGGAATTAAGGAAATTTGGTGGTTTACGCGATAGCTGTGATATTTTCATCGCCTTAACGCACCTGGGTTTTGAGAAAGATATTGAACTTGCAGGTGCTATGCCACAACTTGACCTTATTCTGGGTGGCCACACCCACACATTGACCAAACCTGCACACAATGCCAATGGCGTAACTATTATGCAGTCGGGTTCCGGGGTACGAAATCTGAGCAAGGTAACCTTATTCCTCGTCAACAATTCTATTGTTAAGGTTATGCCTGAGATGCTCAGCATTAGTTCCTTTAAAGAGAGTGATAAAGAGATAAACCGCAAACTGGAAGTATATAACGACAATAAAGAACTTAATCATGTAATTGGGAATTGTACCAATAAGCTCTCCGGATCTGATGAGCTTGGCTCAATGATGACAGATGCTGTAACTTCATTGGAGTCAGTGGATATAGCGTTCCAGAATGAAGGCGGTATCAGGATTGATTACCTTAATGTCGGACCGATCACCATAAAAGATGTCTATAAGTTGGACCCCTTTGGCAATGAGGTAATTCTTATCAAAATGAAAGCACGCGAAATAAAATCGCTTATTATGAATGCTTACAAGGATGCCAACAACGATAATGATCTTCAGGTTTCAGGATTGACCTATACCATTATCACCGACAATAACAAAAATGCTGTTGATGTGGATATGCGGTTACCCAATGGAAGAAAGATCAGCAAGTGCCGTCAATACAATGTAGGATTAAACAGTTACATTGCAAGCAGCTATAAATTCGAACACAAAGATCCGGGTAAGTCGCTCTTCATTACAACAGCACAAACACTTATCAATTACTTAACTGACAAGAAAGAAGTCGACTATTCAGGAGTCAAAAGGGTTTTTGTGAAGTAGACAGCTTATGGGTCATCAACCGATTAGTAAAATAGAATTCCACTTTAACTAATCAATCACCAATTTCCTATCGGCGATATACTGATGAATTACCACTTTTCTTCAGGTTTCACCTCAACAGGTTGCATACCGTTTTTAAGATTTTCAATGATCTCTTTGGCTTTCAGGTCAACCTGTTGAATATATGTTTCCCATAAAGGAGAATACGACTGTTCCTCCTTATTAAGCCAGCGCTCAATAGGGAAGCGTGATGCCTGCCGCCAGGTAAGATTTGTCAGAGTATAGCGGTAACGACCGGGCTTGAATTCAATTCTCAGCTCATAATTCACCGTTCCTGCCTGCAGATTTACTCCATCAACATCGTTGGTCAGCTCAATGCGGTGCATCACTTCAATTACCCCGCTTTCACGATTACGAACACGTGAAACATCAAATGGATTCTTATAGTATTTGTTTAACCAGTCAATACCACGCACATACAGCTCATCCTGTGTACCGTTCATCTGAACAACGCCTTGATAACTAACCAATTTCGTATCGGGGTCAATTGGAAAAACTGTAGACTCCTGGCTGTATAACAGGCAGGGCAAAATAATGGCAAGAATAAATAATTTGATTTTGATCATGTTACAAAGTTTGTTTTACAAAAATAACGACTTCATACTTTCATTACAAATACTACTATACAAAAATGATGCTAAAAAAAAAGACTGACCATAAAGATCAGTCCTTTTTTTAAAATTAAACAGGTGCTTAGTACATTCCACCCATTCCACCCATACCCGGATTTGGCATTGGTGTTTCCTTTTCCTCTTTGATATCAGCCAAAACACACTCAGTTGTCAGAAGCATGCTTGCAATAGAAGCAGCATTCTCAAGAGCTACCCTGGCTACTTTGGTTGGATCAATAACGCCGGCTTTAATAAGGTTCTCATAAACCTCAGTACGAGCATTAAAGCCAAAGTCATCTTTACCTTCTTTAACTTTCTGTACAATTACAGAACCTTCAAGTCCGGCATTTTCAACAATTTGACGGAGTGGTTCTTCCAGAGCACGTTTAACAATGGCTATACCAGTTTCCTCGTCCTCATTTTCACCTTTTAAATCTTCCAAAGTTGATATTGCTCTAATATAAGCAACACCACCACCGGCAATGATACCTTCTTCAATAGCAGCGCGGGTAGCATGAAGAGCATCGTCAAAACGGTCTTTCTTCTCTTTCATCTCCACTTCACTGGCAGCACCAACATAAATTACAGCAACACCACCGGCCAACTTAGCCAAACGCTCCTGCAATTTCTCACGGTCATAATCAGAGGTGGTTGATTCAATCTGTGATTTAATCATGCTTACACGACCGGCAATAGCTTCACTGGTGCCACGGCCACTGACAATGGTAGTATTTTCTTTATCAACAGTAATCTTTTCAGCCTGTCCGAGGTATGATAAGTCAGCATCTTCCAAACGGTAACCTTTTTCTTCTGAAATAACAGTTCCACCAGTCAGGATAGCGATATCCTCAAGCATTTCCTTACGACGATCGCCAAAACCAGGAGCCTTCACGGCAACAATTTTCAAGGAACCACGGATCTTGTTTACTACCAATGTAGCAAGAGCTTCACCATCTACATCCTCAGCAATGATGATGAGAGGCCTGCCAGTTTGTACAGTTTTCTCAAGAATTGGCAGGAAGTCTTTCATGGTAGAGATCTTCTTGTCGTATATCAGGATGAAAGGATTTTCAAAAACGGCTTCCATCTTTTCAGTATCGGTAATGAAGTAAGGAGAAATATAACCCCTGTCGAACTGCATACCTTCAACCACCTTAACAGTAGTTTCGATACCTTTTGCTTCTTCAATGGTGATAACGCCTTCTTTCTTAACCTTATTCATTGCTTCAGCAATTTTCTGACCAATAAAGCTATCATTATTGGCAGAGATAGTAGCCACCTGGGTAATCTTCTCACTACCTTCAGTTATGCTGATTGATTGAGCTTTAAGTGAGCCTATAACAGAAGTAACTGCTTTTTCAATTCCGCGTTTCAGATCCATTGGATTGGCTCCGGCGGTAACATTCTTCATACCGGCAGTAACCATAGCCTGAGCAAGTACGGTAGCAGTGGTAGTACCATCACCAGCAATATCAGCAGTTTTTGATGCCACTTCCTTTACCATTTGTGCACCCATATTCTGAACACCATCTTTTAATTCAATCTCTTTAGCAACTGTAACACCATCCTTGGTCACAACAGGAGCACCATAAGCTTTGTCAATGATAACATTTCTGCCTTTGGGGCCTAAAGTTACTTTCACTGCATTTGCCAATGCATCCACACCCTTTTTCAGTTCTTCACGGGCTTCAGTATTGTAAATAATTTGCTTTGCCATCTTTCTATGTATCTTAAGTTTAATAATTAAATAATAGCAACAATATCAGACTCCCTCATGATCAGATAGTCAGTACCATCAATGGTGATTTCTGTTCCTGAATATTTACCATACAAAACAGTATCACCAACCTTAACGGTCATAGGTTCATCTTTTTTGCCGGTTCCTATTGCTACAACTGTTCCCTTTTGTGGTTTTTCTTTGGCTGTATCGGGGATAATGATTCCACCGGCTGTTTTCTGCTCTGCAGCTGCCGGTTCAATTAATACCCTATCAGCTAATGGCTTTACGTTCACTTTTGTCATTGCTATATAATTTTAAAGTTTTACAATTATTATGTTGTAACAGCTTTTGTCACAATCTGTGCCAAAAGTTGCCACTCCCGGCATAAAAATAATTACCGTAACACGTTATCAGTTGATTATCAATGGTTACAGAGAATAATCACTGAGTAAAAATTCTTTATGCAAAACCTGCATAAAATAAAAATGTCAGATTCTGTGACAATCTGACATTATAATATGACTCTTAAATAGCTTTTACCCTATTCCTGTGGAGGTGCCTCCTGGAAATCCTGAACCGGCTGAGCCTGCTCATTAATCATTTGGCGTAATTCAGTATCAGTAACTGTATTTGCACTTTGGTTGCGCGGTATTACAAAAATGGAAAACAAACTTAGCACTAAAAGTACAACGGCAAGTGTCCAGGTTGTTTTCTCCAGAAAATCAGCAGTTTTTCTTACGCCCATAAACTGGTTGGATGAAGAAAAATTAGAAGCCAATCCTCCACCTTTTGAGTTTTGAACTAACACTACAAGTGATAATAAGACACAGGCGATCAGAATTAATACAGAAACTAAAACGTATGCTGCCATTTTACAGATATTTTATGTTAAATTGATTCTTTTACTTTTGCAATTTGGGCTGCAAAGTAAACGCTTTTTTCCGGATATATCAAGATTAATTTTTCATAAATTTTAATTGCCTTCTCAGTATTGCCTTGTTGCCAATGAATTCTTGCAAGCGTCTCACTTACAATATCTTCGTTATCAAGACTACTCTTCTTTGCTTTGTCTACAGGATTAAAGAACTCACGCTTTGGCGTAATCTTAGGCTCATTCCTGATAAAGCGATCAATCAATTCTTTCGTGCTAAGCGATTCGCTTATGTCATTTTCCTTACTATCTGATTTATTATCGGGAGCATCTATTACGCTATCTGATAATTGAGCAGGCAACTCTTCAAGCTGATATGTAGAAGGTGCATATTGGAATTCACTCTCTTCATCCTGATCGTTTACACTTTCCTCTATATCCAGATTTCTGCCCACAAATTCGGTTTCCGGAACCGGCATTGCGTCATGTATGATGCCGGCACCTGCATCAACAACCGCTGAAGTCCCCCCCTCTTCTAAACCTACACCCGCAATTTCGGCCAAACGCTTAGCAATAATTCTTTGAAGTTCTTTAATATATTCATCTTCTGATGCAGCATTGTCAGTTTCTGAAGCGGCATTTTCATTGCACACCGTTGCTGACAGTTCACCAGAAGGATAAACTATGGATGTTGCAACTACTGATTCTTCCTTGTTTACCATCTCAACCTCAGCGTCAGGCAATCCGGCCCCCTCAGTCAGGTTGTCCTTATCCTCATGAGATGAGTCGAAGGATGATAATGATTCAACAGAGCGATCTTCAACTGAAACAACAGGCTGTGATTCGATGATATTTTCACTTAATGACACTCCAACTGATGAAACAGCTTTAGCAGCCTCAGCTTCAATCAGTTTTTTCAACTTAGCCCTACTGCCGGCATACGCAACAGAAAGTTTAAGTTGATTATTAAAATGTATGCTGTCAACCGCTTTCAGGTTTAGTGAAAGCAGTATTTGAGCTATCTGGCAATAAGGCATGAGCTCCGTAACTTGTTTAAGATCAGTCAGAGTTTCTGTTGAAAGAATCTCTGGCTGCCTTATCATCGTTAGAAACCGTGATTGGTTCATGATATTACCAATTAACTACTGACTTATTGAAAATATCTTCCACCAGGGCTTCGCTGATCAATGTAATCAATCCCTCTTCCACTGTATTCAAGTCGAGATTACTCTGGTAGTCTTCATATCTTGTGAATGTGCTCTCAAAATTATCTTTAGGGCTATACTTATTAACGAACCTGACATTAACTGTTATTTTAAGCCTGATAAGAGCGGCAGTCTGCTCACCGGTTATAGCCACGGGCTCAGTAGAATAACCTGTAATCTCACCTTCAAGGTGTAAATCACCATTCCTGGGTACAAGGTTTAAACTTGTCTGTGATGTGAACTTATCCTTGAGCTTTTCAACAAAAGTCTGGCTTAATGCAGGTTGAACCAGATCAGCCTTATTAGGGAAGGCAGCAATGGAGATACTCTTGGCTTCAGGTGGTATAGAGGCTCCTGTGAATGAATAAACTCCGCAACCAGATAGTACTGAAGACAGTAAAAGAATCAAAAATCCAACATAGGCTCTGCCTGATAATGCCGTAATTGTAAGGATTATTCCGTAATTTGACGAGCGGTTTCTCTTAGTCAGGGTAGATGCCATATTCTTTAATTTTTCTGTACAATGTTCTTTCAGATATACCCAGTTCTTTGGCTGCTATTTTCCGTTTACCCTTGTGTTTTTCAATGGCCTTCTTAATCAGGTCAATCTCCTTTTTCTGAATAGAAAGTGACTCATCTATAATTTCAGGAGTATAGAAACCATCCATTGATCCCACTTCACCGGCACTATCATATTCCATGGCCGGTTGATGTGAGTTTTCCACATCCTTGTATAACTGCTGGATTATTGGATAATGCTGCACCTCATTGCTGATTTCACTGGTTTTTATGATATCAAGAACCAGCTTCTTCATGTCGTTGATATCTCTTTTCATATCAAACAGCACTTTATAGAGGAGTTCTCTTTCAGAGAAATCAGTTGGAGCGGTTTCCTTTTTAAAAAGCATCGGCAGGTCACGATGTTCTTCAGGAAGATAGTGTTCAAGCAAAGCGCTTGTCAACAAACGCTCTTTTTCAATAATGGAAATCTGTTCGGTTATATTCTTCAGTTGCCTTATATTGCCCTGCCACCTGTAATTCATCAACATCTGTTTTGCTGATTCATCAAGTTCAATCGGTGGCATTCTATATTTCTCTGCAAAGTCATTGGCAAACTTCTTAAACAGAAGCACCACATCTTCCTTACGTTCTCTTAGAGGGGGTATGAAGATGGGTACGGTATTTAATCTATAGAATAAATCCTGCCTGAATTTCCCTTTATTTATAGCATCAGGAATATCAACATTGGTAGCCGCAACTACACGGACATCAGTTTTAATAACTTTGGAAGAACCTACTTTGATAAATTCACCGGTTTCCAATACCCTCAGCAGTCTCACTTGTGTAGATAGAGGCAAATCTGCAACTTCATCCAGAAATATGGTACCACCATTCACAACTTCAAAATAGCCTTTTCGGGCATCTGTTGCTCCGGTAAATGCACCTTTTTCATGGCCAAACAACTCTGAATCTATGGTACCTTCAGGTATTGCACCACAGTTAACAGCTATATAAGGGCCGTGTTTACGGGCACTTAACTGATGGATGATCTGAGGAAACACTTCCTTCCCCACCCCACTTTCTCCAGTAATTAGTACAGTAATATCAGTAGCTGCAACCTGTCCTGCTATATCAATTGCTCTTTCAAGCAGTAATGAATGACCAATAATGCCAAATCGTTGTTTGATGGCTTGAATGTCCATAGTAAAATTCCTTGCTTCCGTATGCAAAATTACGAAAAATACAACCGTTTACTGCCATTGAAACGTTAATAACTGCCAAAATGACACATTATTTTCTTATCCTTGCACCCAACTCCTGCTCAAGCATCTTTGACAACTTATTCATGAAGTTGTCAATCTCTTTGTCAGTAAGTGTTTTATTTTCATCCTGAAGGGTAAAGCTAACGGCATACGATTTCTTACCTGCTTCTATCTTATCACCTTCATAAACATCAAACAGGTTTACTCTTTTCAATAAGTGTTTGTTAACGCGGTAGGCAACTTTTTCTATATCACTATAATTGGTCCCCTGGTCCAGCAGTAGTGCCAAATCCCTCCTTACTTCAGGGAAACGTGAAACTTCCTTATATACAACTTTATGATGTTGTGCTATCGACACCAGGTAATCCCATTCAATTATTGCCACTATTACCGGTTGGTTAATTGAGACCTTTGATGCAAGCTTCTGGTCAATTACGCCTATGCTGTAAATTGGCTTGTTGTTATATTTGAATGCCTGGCCAACAGAATATAGGGCCGGTACTTCATCCAACACTAAATCTGAACTATTCACACCCATCATTTTAAGAATGTTGAGTACAAAACCATTCATATAATAGAAGTCAACTTCCTTTTTTGCATGGTTCCAATGTTCAGAATGCTGTAACCCTGTTGAGTAAATATTCAGCAATTTTTTCTCATTGTACTTATCAGTAACCTTATCCCCTTTGGGTTCAGCATTCAGCTTATAAACATTTCCGAATTCGAAGAACTTTAAATTACCCTGCTTACGGTTTATATTATAGTTTATTGACTCTAATCCTCCAAAGAGCAGGGTCTGTCGCATAATATCAAGTTCCTTGCTCAACGGATTCAGAATTGCAACAGATTCAGACGATTTGAAATAAAGATCATCAGCGTAATAGTCGGAACTACTCAGTGAATTTGTCATTATTTCATTGAATGTATTGCTGACCAGATAATCTGCCACTCTATTATACAGGCTTTCCTGATCCGGCTTTTGGGTATAGGAGATGCTTGACCGCATTTGGAGACCACTTTCAATCTTATTGTATCCATAAATCCTGAGAATTTCTTCAACAATATCAGAGGTTGTTGCAACATCCACCTTAAATGGCGGTATGGCAATGAGTAGTCCTTCGTCATCAGATTTCACTATGGTAATCTGCAACAATTCAAGTATATTCCTGACTATGCCGGCCGGTATATGCTCACCTATCAACTTATCAACATCGGCATATTTTAATTCCAGCCCCGCATGTTTTACAGGATTGGGATATATATCCACAATGTCAGATGAAATCTCACCACCGGCTATTTCTTTAATCAGCAATGCAGCTCTTTTCAGGGCATCAACAGTAATTTCGGGGTCCGTTCCCCTCTCAAACCTAAAGGAGGCATCTGTTTTCAGACTGTGCAACTTTGAGGTTTTCCTGATAGTAACCGGATTGAAACAAGCGCTCTCAATAAACACCGATGTAGTCTGATTGGTAACGCCTGATTTTTCTCCTCCAAATACACCTGCCAGGCACATTGGTTCTATGGAGTTGCAGATTAGCAAATCGTCAGCCGACAGTGTTCTTTCCACATGATCAAGGGTAGTAAACTTGCTTCCATGCTTTCCTTTTCTGACAATCACTTTATGATCAGTTATTGCACTTGTATCAAAAATATGCAATGGCTGACCGTATTCAAAAAGTATGAAATTTGAAATATCGACTATATTATTTATTGGCCTGACTCCTATTGATTTAAGCCTGTTCAGCAGCCATGCCGGGGATTGTTCAACCTTAACATTCTGTACTGTCAAACCGGAATATCGTATACATTCTTTGGCATCTTCCACTGTTATCTGCACAGGGAGTGACCTATTGTCGATCGAGAATCCGGAAATTTGCGGCCATTCAACGGTTGCCTTACCCATATCACGAACATTAATGGCGGCAGCCAAATCTCTTGCCACTCCAAGATGTGAGAGAGCATCAGCATGATTAGGGGTAATGCCAATTTCAAACAATGTATCAGTAACTATATTAAAAAAGCCGGCTGCCGGCATACCAATTGCAGTATCTTCCGGTAAAACCAATATTCCGTCATGCGATTCACCAACACCCAGTTCATCCTCAGCACATATCATTCCCTCTGATACTTCACCTCTGATCTTTGACCTGTTAATTTTAAAACTCTCCTCACCCTTATATATTTCAGCACCCTCAAGTGCTACTATCACTTTCTGTCCGGCAGCAACATTGGGTGCACCACATACAATGTTCAATAATGTCTCTTTTCCAACATCTACTGTTGTTTTGTGAAGCTTATCAGCATTGGGGTGTTGCTCACAGGTTATCACCTTCCCGGTAACAAATCCTTCAAGGCCGCCCTTTATCGATTCATAGGTTTCAACAGCTTCAACTTCCAAACCAATATCTGTAAGCAGAAGTGAGATTTCATTAATATCGAGTGAGCACTTAAGGTACTCTTTCAACCAGTTATATGATATTTTCATTCTCTAAAAATTGAGGCACAAAATTACGAAATTAGTTATTAACAGAGGCTGTTTAGTTATGCATGATTGAATGTTGGAGTTTTGTATTCATAGTTTCACCCTGTTGCAGAGAAACAAGCTGTCATCTGATAAGCCTGATATAGGTGTGTATTTCTATATTTTTTCACACTATTCTCTCATTTATCCACTTCCGGTAAATTACCGCCGGAATCTAACTTATATTGCCCCAGTGCTTATTCTGCGTTTGCAAATAGTTAAGCATTTTCCTGTTCTCAGGCTGATTTAGCTCAGGATCTTCCATAATTAGCTCTGTTGCCACTTGCCTGGCTTTCTTAAGTATATTCTCATCCCTGACAATATCAGCCAGCTTAAGGCCTATTAATCCACTTTGCTGGGTACCCTGAATATCACCGGGTCCCCGAAGATGAAGATCAACCTCTGCTATTTCAAAACCGTCAGTGCTCTTCACCATTGTTTCAATTCGCTTTCTGCCATCTGAGGTAAGCTTATATGAGGTCATGAGCAGGCAAAATGATTGTGACCCGCCTCTGCCAACTCTGCCGCGTAACTGGTGTAATTGCGATAATCCGAACCTCTCGGCATTTTCAATCACCATAACAGTGGCATTTGGCACATCCACCCCTACTTCAATGACTGTAGTTGCCACCATTATTTGAGTTTTCTTCTCAAGAAACCGTTGCATTTCACTCTCTTTCTCTGAGGCTTTCAACTGACCATGCACTATACTAATTTGGTATTCGGGCAGCGGAAAGTATCTTGAAACAGTGTCAAAGCCATCCATGAGATCCTGAAGCTGCAATGTTTCTGATTCGTTGATGATGGGATATACGAAATAAATCTGACGCCCTTCACTGATCTGCTGTTTTATAAACTGAAACACTTTAAGTCGGTCCTTCTCATAAAAATGGAAAGTCTTTATCGGTTTTCTTCCCGGCGGCAACTCATCAATCACTGAAACCTCCAGATCACCATAAACAGTCATTGCCAGTGTTCTGGGTATAGGCGTGGCTGTCATAACCAGGATATGGGGAGGGATTTCACTTTTTTCCCACAGGCGCGCCCTTTGGGCAACACCAAACCGATGTTGCTCATCAATAACAACCAGGCCAAGATTTTTAAAAATCACCTCTTCCTCAATTAAGGCATGTGTCCCGATCAGGATATTCAATTCACCATTTCTTAGCTCCGAATGAATGTTTACTCTTTCTTTTTTCTTAGTTGAGCCGGTTAATAGTTTAACATTAATGGGCATATCACCCAAAAATTTCCTGATTGTATTGTAGTGCTGATTGGCAAGTATCTCGGTTGGCGCCATGATACATCCCTGACAATTATTATCAATTGCAATGAGCAATGTCATTAAAGCCACCAGAGTTTTCCCGCTGCCTACATCACCTTGCAGCAGCCTGTTCATCTGTTTACCTGTCGCCAGATCTTTCCTTATCTCCTTAATCACCTTTTTTTGTGCAGAAGTAAGTTCAAAAGGCAGATGCTTTTCATAAAAATCAAGGAAGTTGGAACCTATATTGGCAAACACCCTTCCAATTGATTTTTCGTGCCTGATATGCTTGAGTCGCAATAATTCAAGCTGAATAAAAAACAACTCTTCAAATTTCAGGCGGAATTTAGCCTTTTCAAGTAACTCAAAAGATTTCGGGAAATGCAGATTTGCAATAGCTTCTGCTCTTGGAAGAAAATTATTACTGGCTACAATAACGCTATTTAAGTTTTCCTCAATATATGAGTATGATTGCACAAGAGCATTCCTGATTATCTTACCAAAACTCTTGCCCGTTAAACCTCTTCTTTTAAGCTTTTCTGTTGTTGAATAATATGGCTGCAAAGGTTCTGCTTCCAAAGGTTTCTCATCCTCCAAAGGGTCCATATCAGGATGAGTAATGTTGAACTTACCATTAAAGATTGTTGGTTTTCCAAATACAATATATTCATCACCAACATTGATTTTGGCTTTCCACCATGATACTCCCTGAAACCATACAAGTTCTATACGGCCACTTCCATCATCTAATATTCCAACCAATCTGACAGCCCTACCTTCGCCCACTTCTTTCAGGCCGAGCAACCTCCCTATTATCTGAACATAGGCAGCATCTGAATCAATATCCTTTATCTTATAAATCTTACTTCTGTCAATATATCTAAAAGGATAATAACTTAGCAGATCGCCAAATACTTTAATATTCAACTCTTTCTTAAGCAAATCGGCCTTGGCAGGGCCCACTCCCTTTAAATATTCGACCGAAGTTTCAAGTGGATTCAATTCAGACAATTTTATAAAGCAAAGATAATCAAGGAAAGGATTTAAAAAAAAAGCCCG
The DNA here is from genome assembly GCA_937894795.1 of uncultured Bacteroidales bacterium. Taxonomy (GTDB): domain Bacteria; phylum Bacteroidota; class Bacteroidia; order Bacteroidales; family Lentimicrobiaceae; genus Lentimicrobium. The sequence goes on along the minus strand of CALCQV010000128.1, from coordinate 68,390 downwards.
GCAAAAATGCGCCGGGCCTTTCTTACTAATAATGAATCATTTAGAATTCCCATAGATTGTGTTCAAAGTTAAAGAGCTCACTTTTAACCCTCTCTGCCTCCATCAATGCATCTACACCAGTTGCATAATCTGAAATTCGACGGTCATAAACATTATCCTCTTTATAGATATAACTGCTGAACATTCGTTTCCAGAAGATATCATCATACGTTTTGCGGGCCGAGCTATTGTATCTGTTAAACACCTCTGCCTTAGCAAGAATAGGACGTGCTTCAGGGAAATTAATCCAGAACAATGGATCATAAGCTCTGAACAAACCCTTTTCGTCGAAGTTGTCACGTACAGGGCATATGCCTAATACACGAACTTCCATTACAGACCTCTGTTTGTCGAAGAACCAATCTTCCTTAATCCTGAACCTTTTCACATCAGTAGGATTAAACTTCACAGAAATTACGGTATCATACCAATCATAAGGCGGATACGGACGTTGCATAGGAACAGAGTCTGTTCGTTCAAGTCTGTTCATAATTTCCTGATATGTCAGTGGTACAACAAACTCATCTGATGGATTAGAAGCATCGTATGCAGTGATTGAACCTTCTTTCAAGGCATCAAGCAATACCTGCATCAGACTCCTCAGGTCGTTATGAGGTTCTTCAGGATAATAGAATGCCTGATTCATCTTCTCACGAAGGTCAATAACACGCCATATCCTTTTACTCCAGACAACATCAGCTTCACGTACCCATGGGTAAGTGATCGGCTTTTTTTCTATGGTCGTTTTTTTATCGTAAACTCCATCACGCGGAGGACTATCAAGAACCTGAGCCATGCCGGTTTTAGCAAAACCTGCGGTGAGCAATACGATAGCGAGAATACCAAATACTTTTTTCATCCGTCAATTTATTTATTATACAACCTTAAAACAGAGTTGTGTATTATTATCTTCTATCCTTTTTTCTTTACTCCTGAGATATCAGGAGTAAAGAAAAAACGACATTTCAAATTCATTATTGCAATAATTACTGCACTATGATGCTGATAGTACCAAGTTTACGGTTTCCATCAGGACCTTTTGCCATAATATTTTCTAACCAAATTCTCTGACCACGTTTACTATTTTCAATAAATCGGGTCATTTCAGGTGTCAACCTGTTGCTGTTACTTTGCAGGTCAGTGATATCACCACCTCTTACACCAATAAATGTAAATGATGTAATTTCAAAGTTAAGGTCAAAGTCGAAGTCTTCAGGCATTTTTGGAATAATAGCCTTTGATGCCAATAAAAGGTTCTTTGCAACAGGCCCACCTTCAGTATTTGCGATAAAAGCTGTTGGGGTTGGAACTCTCTTCACCCTAAAATCAGCTTTACCCATATTCCTTGATTTGCCCTTTCCATCATTGTGGCTAACAGAAACTGAAACCTTGCCAACTCCACTGGGTACTTTAACTACCCACTCTTTGCCAACCTTTCTAATAGTACCGGCAGTGATTGAAGCATTAATCTGTGATTCAGGAATACCCGAAGCAGAAATGGAAACAGGATTATCAACATTGGCATAGAATACGTTCATCTTGGTAGGAGCCACACTAAGAGAAGGAGTCATTACAAAATACTCCTCTTCAAAAGGATACTCCTTTACTTCACCTGATGGGCCAACAACCTTGATGGAGCCTTTGTATGTCTGTAGTCCTGTAGAACCAGCGCTTACAGTATATTTGGCAACACCATTTTCAGCAGGAATAGTCCTTCCGTTAATGACAACATCAGGGTTCTGTTTTGTGTCAATAGCGGCTACCAAAATATCTGCTTCATAGGTGTCACCTGTAAATACCATGTGTGAATTGGGAATTACGCGGGCTTCTACCTGGTCAAATTTATAATCCTCAGCACTGATTGAATTAAAGAGAGTGGCAACTACATCACTTTCTACATTACGAACATCAGCAATGAGCTTGTTCAGGAAAGTAACATTAGCAGCAAGAATGGTATGATAAAAGTTATGCATCTCCCAATTCTGTTTTGAGCCGCTTGCATCCCTATAATTACCATCTGTTTCAAGGCCTAATTTAATATTTGCCTTGGCTTCCGGAGTTAAACCATTTAATACATCTGTTTTGAATTTCTCAATTTTCAACTTCAGTTCATGTGATTTACCTTTAGAACCATCTTGTGAGTTACCAATAAAATAATTGGTAGTTTCATCATACTTATCTTTTGATTCGACCTCTCCCAAAGGAGTGTTTTTAGCCTGTTCAATGGTGATACCTTCAGAGCGTGAAATAGCTTCCCATTTAACATTCTCGATGTATTCAACCATTTCATTGGATACACGTCGTACCTCTTTGGCTTTGTCCCAGTAAGGACCAACTTTTGCTTCATTAAGCAGACTTTGTCTTTCAAACCTGGCGTATGTTTCGTCATTTTTTGACTTGAGGTTTAAATTAGTTCCCTCCATACTCTGGTTCACAACAACGAAAGCTTCGATAATTTCTACCGATACATTCAGAGCAAGTAGCGCAGTCAACACCAGGTACATCATCGCGATCATCTTTTGTCGCGGTGTTTCCTTGTATGCAGCCATAATTTTCTTTTACTTATTAAGTTAACATTAAGTGACTAGCCCGCTATCGTACGTTTACATTCATGGCAGCAAGCATATTGCCATAAACCTGGTTCAGTGCTGTAACTTTCTTCGTCAGATTGTCCATTTCCTGACGATACTTGTTAATATCCTGAGCAGAATCACTTATGTTTGTTAAGTACTGGTTCAATGTATTATGCAGTTTGGTTGAATCCTCAACATGTGCATTTGAGCTTCTGAGCTGCAATTCATAAGCAGCATTTAAAGCAGCAATATTGTTCGATAACTTCTGCATCTGGTCACTGTAAGCTCTAGTATCAAGACCTGAGAAATCAAGTTTCTGAACTGAGTTGGCGAATGCCTGTGCTGATTGCTGGTAAGTACCGGTAAACTGGTTGGTTGTTTCAGCTGCTTTGGCAACATTAGCTGATAAATCACTAACTGACTTGCTGGCACTTGACAATGTACGGGTATAATCACTTGTAGCAACAGCTGCACTTGACAGATCCGACATTTTACTTGCGTTTTCGCTAAGGTTACGCAAGCCTGTTCCCAAACTCTGAATTAGTTCCGGGCCAATTTTAGCCTTCTCAAGCATGTTGTCGAGTTCCTGAGTTGGAGTCTTACCACTTTTGGCTCCAGTAATACCTGAACCGTGGTACATTCCGGCTAGTTCCGGATAAACTAAACTCCAATCCGGTTCTACGTGAGGTGGCTCGAATGCTGAAAAGAAGAAAATCAAAGCTTCCGTACCTAGACCGATTATCAACATTTCGTTTGCACCTTGATAATGGTTAATTTTGAATAAGGCTCCTAATATAACAACTGCAGCTCCCCAGCCGTACAGTTTTGCCATAAAGTTTTTGAACCCTCTTCCTCTGACTAAATTGTTCAATCCCATGATTGCTAAGTTTGATTTGAGTGATGAATTTTATTTGATTGGTTTGAGTGTAATTTCTTACTGCTATTAATTATAAATCTTTGATGCCCTTGCCGGATTATCATCCTTTTGACGACCCATGAAGTTTTGAACGCAACGGAATCCTATATAACTCTTTGAAGTATCCTGGTATTCATAGGTACGTGCATTTACCTGCAGATAGTATGATATATCTTTCCATGAACCTCCACGAACGACTTTCCTTTTCAATGCAGGAGGATCACTATCCTTAGCATTATAGCTATATGATGGATTCATGTCCCAGGTAAAGTTGTATGATGATTCATCGAATGCATCGTTTGTCCATTCAGCCACATTACCGGCCATATCATACAAGCCGAAATCATTTGCAGGATAGTGGGCTACAATAACAGGTGTCAAGCCGCCATCGTCAACATAATTACCCCTGAGAGGTTTGAAGTTTGCAAGGAAACAGCCTTTTTCATTTCTGCTGTAAGGACCACCCCATGGATAGGGACTAAAGGAATTGCCACCACGTGCTGCCCATTCCCATTCGGCCTCAGTAGGCATTCTGAATTCATTAACAACTGCATTTCCGCGTCCGCTCATATATGCTCTGAGAAGCTCAGTACGCCATATGCCAAAAGCTTTTGCCTGTTTCCAGTTTACACCAATTACCGGGTAATTATCATATGCCGGATGCCAGAAATACCTCTCAGTCATTGGATCATTGTATGCATATGCATAATCATGAATCCATGACAAGGTATCAGGATATACATTTATAATCTCTTTTCTTACGTATAATGAACGGTCTTTCAAACCTTGCGGACGGTTAGCCAAACCGGCATTAACAGGATCACCTGCTGAGAAATCCTTACCTGATGCAGCGCGGTAATCAACCCAGTAATATTCATAGAACAGTTTACGGGTGTCAATCTCTTTTTTGCGGAAGTATCTCTCATGCTCCGGAAGGAACATATCCTCGAGCGCATCACGTTCCTCTTCACCGGTCCATTTAATCTCGGTTTTCCAGTTAAGGAATGGAGGATCGTAGGTCTCACCTGTTTTCTTGTTCTCTTCTATGAGGTAATCTTCAGGTTTAACATCTCCTAATTTACGACGGGCAATAGAATCCCTGACCCAGTAAACAAACTGGCGGTATTCATTGTTGGTAATCTCAGTTTCATCCATATAGAATGCGCTGATAGAAACTGTCCTTGGGTCATTGATATGCGCATATGGCACATCCTGATCACCAACACCCATAGTAAAACTGCCCATAGGTATATAAGCCATACCATAGGGATCGGGTTGATAAAATTTTTCTCGTTTTGTAACACCTACCAGTTCCCCATTTCCTGAGTTACCGCAGCTACTCAGAATAAGGGCTGCAATGATGTAGTTGAAGAGTCTTTTCATGTTTATTACCTGATTTTAATGCAAATAACGGTTCTACAAAAGATTTATTACTAGCTTTTAACCGATTTTTGATCGACAAAAATAGCATAATAATATTTCAAAGCAACTATTTCTTTATAAGAATCTGGTATTCCGAAAACTTTTTTTGGTTTTCTCCAATGCCAACTGAAAGCAATATCTTACCATTACTTCATGACTACCCGCTCCCCCAATCTTAGAAAGTGGTATATCATAGGCATATCCAATACTCAGATCCTTAACGTTTAATCCAACCATAACAGCAGTTGTTTCCTGAAAACGATATGAGAGCCCTCCCCAGAACTTTCTGTTGTATTCAAGCATTCCATTTATATCAACCTGTGCTGTTGTTCCATCATATTTCACGAAAACACTTGGTGTGAAAACATAGGCCGGGTTACGTATCCATGATATCTCATATCCCGCTGTTCCATAGTAATGCCTGGTGAGGTCATACTCCAATTGCCCGTTACCAAGCTCCTTTGAGCCCTCGAGTAATTGTGAACCTGATATTCCCACATACAGGCCTCCGGGTTGCAGATAAAACACTCCGAAACCCATATCGGTGAGCATTGTGCTTTCTTCAGCACCCTGTATAAGAGGATCCTGCTCAACCGGTTTCAACTTACTGAAATCAAGTGATTTATTTAAAAACCCAACATTCAATCCAATGCCAAGTTCTCCACTGCTGAGTGATTTATTATATGAATACCCCAGCTTTACGTATACATCTTTGAAATAACCAATCTTATCCTGCATAACAACTGCTGATAATCCTCCGTGCAGCAATCTAATCGGGGCATCAGCATTAACAACGAAGGTTTCCGGAGCTACATGATTGCCATCCTCGTCATTCAACCCAATCCATTGCTGCCTAACCAACCCCGTAACACAAATAGCATCACGCAAACCGGCATAGCCGGGATTAACAGTGGTGTGATTAAACTGGTTAAGGGTAAACTGGGGTTCCTGCTGCCCTTTTAGTGTAAATGGCAATAGAAACATAATTACCAGCAGGCCGGTAACATTTATTGACTTAAAACTGTGCAGAAAGCTCTTCATTGTAGCATTTCTTATAGTTAGTTTCAGCAACGGTTTCCTTTATTGTAAGTTATTTGTCGAAAGTTGAAGGGGGAATTCGACAGCTATTTTTCCTATTAATCAAAAATAATCACAAAAGTAATACAATACAGGTACAATACAGTTTAAAAAGATTTAGGTGCCAAATGTACAAAAATATAAATAAACCACTCCACTGATGAATTAAAACTTCGAAGAATTATAAAACGATTTGCACACCCGTATATTGTGCAGTAGCTTTGCAGAGAATTTCAACATTCTTCAAAACTACAAATATATGGCATCTGGTCAAAACGAAAAGTTGTTTTCAGCACGATGGTTTAAAGCCTATGCATTAATCACCATAGGGTCTTTTATTCTTGCTGCCGGTTTTGTATTTTTTATCAACCCTTATAATATTGTTCCCGGTGGTGTATATGGTATCGGTATTGTAGTTCACCATCTTACCGTAGGTACCTTTTCCTTCTGGCCCACAGGTATACCCATAGGTTTGTTTGGACTGGTGCTTAATGTCCCACTCACAATTATTGGTATAAAAGTACTTGGCCCCCGGTTTGGTATTAAGACAGTTGTGGGATTTGTACTGACTTCTGTATTTATGGATGTTCTAACCTATTTTGTAGGTGAAAACGACCCCTTGGGACTGGCAAATGAAGTATTGATGGCTTGTATTTTCGGAGGTGTGCTTATTGGATTTGGCTTAGGTCTCATCTTCAAGGCCAAAGCAACTTCAGGAGGCTCCGACATAGTAGCGATGATAATATCTAAATACACCCGCCTTCCTCTGGGGCAGCTTATGATTTATGTGGACTCAGCCATTGTACTGTTTGGTCTTGTAGTATTCAAAGACTGGCGTATTCCCTTGTATTCATGGATAGTTATCTTCATTACAGGCAAGATAATTGATATCACTATGCAAGGAGTCAGTTATGACAAAATGCTGCTGATTATTTCAAACGAGTTTACGCTCATTCGCGACAAGATCATCAATGATCTCCAACGGGGAGGAACTTATATACCGGGCAAAGGGATGTATAATGATAGTGATAAAACCATCATCTTTACAGTAGTTAACAGGCGGGAACTCGCGATATTACAAGAGTATATTCACCAGATTGATCCGGAAGCCTTTGTTACTGTAGTAGATGCAAATGAAATCCTGGGCGAAGGCTTCAGATCATTAGGTGATAAAGTTGCTGAGCTATAGCCTTCATTTCAGTTTAGTTTGTTTTTCTTTAATCATACTTTATACTTTATTACTATGCCATTTCTGCAGAAAGAGCAATTGTTCACTAAAAAGTGGTTCATCTCATATTCATTTATACTGGTAGGCACTTTCCTTGTCTCTGCCGGTTATGTTTACTTTATTACTCCATATAAAATTGTGCCGGGAGGTATATATGGTATTTCTATCGTTCTGCACCATTTATTCGGCACCCCGGTAGGTTTAACCGCATTGTTATTCAATATACCGCTCACGATTATCGGAACCAGGGTATTAGGTCCAAGATTTGGTACAAAAACGGTTGTAGGGTTTGTACTAACCTCTGTTTTTGTCGACGTGCTATCCTATTTCTCGAAATTCGAGCCGCTGGTTGAATCTGATCCTTTGCTGTCGTCAGTTTTTGGTGGTGCTCTGGTAGGTGCAGGGGTAGGTATGATATTCAAATCAAAGGCAACTTCAGGAGGTTCCGATGTCATTGCTATGATAATTGCCCGTTACACCCGCCTTCCATTGGGCCAGTTAATGATGGCTGTTGATTCATTGATTGTGTTGGTGGGATTTGTGGCTTTTGGCGATTGGAGAATTCCGTTGTATTCTTGGATTACCATATTCGTTATGGGCAAAACCATAGATACCGTCCTCTCAGGGGTAAACTACGAAAAAACAATCTTCATAGTTTCAGATAAACATCAGGAAATACGAGATAAGATCATTAATGACCTCAACCGTGGCGGCACTTTCCTGCAAGGTGAAGGGATGTTCAACGGCCAGGAGAAGAAGGTGATCTTTACAGTAGTTAACCGACGGGAATTGGCTATGCTTGAGGAGTTTATCAATAAAATTGATCCCAAAGCCTTCCTCACTATCATGGATGCTCACGAAATCCTGGGCCAGGGATTCAAATCATTGCACGACAAACTGGAGGATTAACATCCCAAGTGTATAAATAAAAAGGAGGCAGCGGTTGCTGACTCTTTTTTATTTATAATTTGATTATGATAAGGAAAATGCAATTCAATAATTGATGTGAAATATTACTTAAACAATTTGATAATATCGTTTCCATTAGCAAAGATCAATAGTCCAAACAGTATAACCATTCCTACCACCTGTGCATACTCCAGGAATTTATCTGAAGGTTTCCGTCCTGTAATGATTTCATACATCAGGAAAAGAACGTGCCCTCCATCCAAAGCTGGTATAGGCAGGATGTTCATAATAGCAAGTATTATGGATAGAAAAGCTGTCAGGCTCCAAAACGACATCCAGTCCCATTCAGCCGGGAAAATATTTCCAATTGCAATGAAACCACCTAATGATTCATAGGCTTTCGCTTCCGGCATGAACAATAATTTCAACTGCTTTAGATAATTAGCAGCCTGTTTCCAGGTTTTGGTAAAGCCTGCAGGTATAGCTGAGACTAATGAGTATTCACGCTCACTAACCTTAAACAAAGAGGTTGGATTGGTAATGTAGGCACCAATTTTCGCCGTTTCATCCAATTGAACATTAAAACTCAACGTATCAGTGCCCCTGAGCGCAGTTAAAGCAATTGATTTGCTTGCCAAACTGTCGAGTACATTTTTATACTGATCAAAATATAGAAGCGTGGTATCATTTATACCAATGATTCTGTCACCCTTCTGAAGACCGGCTTTCAGCCCTGCTGATTCTTTGGTAAAATCACCAATAATAAAAGGAATACGTGGATTGATAAATTCGGGTGATTGGTGCTTCAATAGTTTGGCAATGAAGCCTTCAGGTATATTAACCGTAAATGGTTTTTCATCTCTGAGCACCTGAATGGTCTTGGCATTATCCAGGATAATCTTTCCGGGAATCTTATAGAAATCTTCAATATACTCATTATCTACCGTGAGAATCTTATCGCCATCCCGCAATCCCATTTTCTCAGCCATTGTATCAGCCACAATACCGTATTTTACCTCTGATGTAGGCAAGTACTGTTCACCCCACATCCACAATATGCAAATATAAATGGCAAAAGCAAGAAGTACATTTACGGTCACACCACCAAGCATTATGATCAATCGTTGCCAGGTGGGTTTTGACCTGAACTCCCAGGGCTGAGCAGGCTGATTCATCTGGTCTTTATCCATCGATTCATCAATCATTCCTGATATTTTAACGTATCCGCCCAATGGCAGCCACCCCATTCCGTACTCCGTTTCACCTTTCTTAAATTTGAAGAGTGAAAACCATGGATCAAAAAAGAGATAGAATTTTTCAACCCTGGTCTTAAATATCTTGGCAGCAATAAAGTGACCGAATTCATGAAATATTACCAAAATTGATAAGCTTAAAAGCAATTGTGCAGCTTTAATCAGTATTTCCATATTAGGGAATTATATTTTTTGAGTCAACAAAGATAGTAAGTTATGGTTCATGTGAAATTAACCGTAATAACAACACCTGCAAAAGTTTGTTAATTTATCAGTGGATTGAAGTGCAAAAATCTGTAGCCATTGACCTTACGCGTTTATTTGTCTCCAACAGCACTTCATATTCGGGTTTCTTATCGAAATCGGCTTTTACCATGCATCTTTCAATGATTAAAGGTATTTGGTAGAATCTAATCTTACCGCATAGAAATTGTGAAACAGCAATTTCGTTGGCAGCATTTAAAATGCAAGGCATATTACCACCCTGTTCAATAGCACCATAGGCCAGATCAATACAAGGAAACGCATTTCTATCAGGAGCTTCAAAGGTTAATGAATGCATATCGGCAAAATCGACACGGCCAAAGTTGGCATCTAACCTGTAAGGATACGACAGGGCATATTGAATGGGCAATTTCATATCAGGTAAGCCCAATTGAGCCTTCAGGGTACCATCTCTGAATTGGACCATACTATGAACAATACATTGAGGATGAACTAAAATATCAATTTGTGTAGGTGTAAGTGAAAAGAGCCATTTAGCTTCAATCACTTCGAATCCCTTGTTCATCATTGTAGCAGAATCAATTGATATTTTGCGACCCATTGACCAGTTAGGATGCTTTAAGGCTTGTTGCACGTTCACATTAAGCATTTCATCTCTGGTCATACCCCTGAAAGGGCCGCCTGATGAAGTAAGATAAACCTTTTCAGGTTTTGAAACCTCTCCTGATAAGCATTGAAAAATGGCAGAATGCTCTGAGTCGACCGGTATGAAAGGCACCTTTTTAACTTTTGCAAGGTCCGTCACTATCTCTCCTGCCACAACAAGCACCTCCTTATTGGCAAGTGCCACAGCTTTACCGGCACTAACGGCACTCATTGTAGGTTTGAGTCCTTCAAATCCCACCATCGCAATAAGCACCATATCAAACAAATCCATCTCCATCAATTGGCACAATGATTCACTGCCGGTAAACACTTTGATGTCGAGAGTATCCAATGCATTAAACACCTTGTCGTAATGATCAGGATCTCTAATTACAACAGAGTCCGGCTTACAAACCATAGCTTGTTGAATCAGCAAATTAGAATTATTGTTAGCGGCAAGAACTGTAACTTCAAACAAATCCTGATGATTGGCAATTACTTCAAGTGCCTGTGTGCCAATAGAGCCGGTTGACCCATATATGCCTATACGCCTTTTCATCAATGCGAAATTAAAAAATCACATAGTTTTCGGGGTTCACCGGATTGCCATTTATCCAGAGTTCAAAATGAAGGTGTGGACCGGTAGTATATTCGCCCGATTCTCCAATAATAGCAATGCTTTCACCCGCCTTCACATGTGAACCTTGCTTACGTAGAATCACCGAATTGTGCTTATAAACACTAATTACATTATTAATATGCTGCACAGCTACTACATGACCGGTAGTAGAACTCCACTCTGAAAATATTACTGTTCCATCATAAACAGCCTTTATAGCTTCATTTTTTGAAGCCACAATATCAACGCCATAATGACGTGTTGCTGCATTAAAGCGGTTGGTGATAATACCCTTTGCCGGAGTGAAGAAACTGGGAATTCCAATAGTCGAAACCGCTTTATTATCCTTCTTCTCTCCTGCATTTAGACTATAACGGTTGCTTTTTTCAAACTCCTCACGTAAAATTGAATCTTCCTTTGATTTCCTTATGGAAATCCTGGTATACTTTTGATGGGCATTAGTGTCAGCTGCAGGAGCACTTTCTATTTCCTGTCCTACCTCACCCATAAGGATATTACGCATATTTGATATATAGAGATCCTTGCTTACAAATGCTCTTTCCAATGAATCAGCACGAATCTGCAATTCATAAAGCTCTTCCTGAACGTCAGTATCACTGAAACCGGGAATGTATTCCTTAAGTGGGGTGAATGCAATGATATAACTGGTCAGGAAAATAAAAATGATAGCCAGCATACCGGTTATTACAAATACATTAAGCCTTGACAACCTGAAGGAAATCCTTTCTTCAAAGGTATCCTCATCAAGAATAACCAGGCGGTACTTATCGCGCAGCTTTAGGTACCAGGGTACTTTTTTATCAGGGAAATCAGACTTTTTTTTTCTGGAAGCCATGTGGTTTGTGATGTAATCGTAGCGCAAAGATAGACTATTTATAAAAGTTGAAGCAGGTTATTTTTCCTGTTCATAATGTGTTAACCATTCAATAAAATATGATGATGCAGTAAATGAGCATTGCTTCACTTGATAGATACTTAAAATATTACTGTAGCATTTTCGGGTCAGCCGTTGCTGAATATGAGCAAAGATCTGGCTTATGACCTGGTTTTGGATAACCTTGAGAATGGATTAAGCTTCTGTTGACACATCAATTATTTAAGGATAAACTCCTTTTTTATACGTTTTTTGTATGTATCTCAAACGTATCTCGTACGTGTTTACACGTATAAAATACGTATAAAACACGTATGAAACACGTATGAAAAAGGACTTTAACTTAATTCGGGCATCAACACTTCTTCACATTCCGGTCAAGCCTGATCGACCTTCATAGAATGAAGTGAACTTTAAACAGAAAAATGGATTTCACCCCTTTAAGGGCACCTGTAATTCTCAGGATTTTAGGCGGTTCAGCAATTTGAATAGCTCATTAATAGCCAAAGGCATGAATCCCAAGCCTATTGCCATCAGCCATCCCTTTGCATCAAGCATTTGGAGTCCGAAGGCTTTCTGCATAAAAGGGATTTCAATGACAAGCAGTTGGGCTATTATACCGATAACAATAGCACCGACCAGGTATTTATTTGAAAAAACTCCAATTTTAAATATCGATTTTGTGCTGTTACGCATAGCCAATGAATAGAACATCTGGCTTGCCACCAATACCATAAAAGCCATAGTACGGGCATACGAGACAATTTCTTCAGGAACTGTATCAAAAGGACTATAGCCATGTTCATAGTATCCATACCAGAATGCAAAGATTGTAAGAAAACCAATAATAATCCCTCCGGTAGCAGCATGCCAACCGGCACCTCCGGCAAAGAAACTTTCTTTAGGATTACGAGGTTTATCTTTCATCACATCTGGATCTCCCTTATCCATTCCCAGGGCTATGGCAGGCAATGAATCAGTCAACAGGTTTATCCATAAAAGCTGAACTGCCAATAATGGCACCTGCCATCCAATGAGCAAGGTTACAAACATGGCTACTACCTCACCCAGATTACAGGTAAGAAGGAATATTACCGACTTCTTTATGTTATTGTAAATATTCCTCCCCTGCTCAATAGCGGTAACAATGGTTGAGAAATTATCATCGGTAAGGATCATATCAGATGCTCCTTTGGCTACATCTGTTCCTGTAATTCCCATTGCCACACCTATATCGGCCGCACTCAATGACGGAGCATCATTAACACCATCGCCGGTCATTGATACAACATTGCCCTTTGCTTTCAACGCCTTGACAATTTTCACCTTATGTTCAGGTGAAACACGTGCATACACCCTATACTCGGAAACGCGTTCAGCAAACTCTACATCGCTTAGTTTCTCAATATTTTGACCGGTAGTGGTTTGGTCAATATGATCAGCAATTTTTAATTCATTGGCAATGGCAAATGCCGTATTACGGTGATCGCCGGTGATCATTATTGTTGTTATTCCCGCTTTCTTTGCAAGTTCAATGGATAATTTGACCTCTTCACGAGGGGGATCAATCATTCCAACCAGACCAATGAGTATCAGGTCTCTTTCCATATCAACAGCACTAATGGCACTGTCAACCGGTTTGTATGCCGCACCAAGTGTACGCAATGCCTGGTTCGACATTTCTTCAGTCGCCTTGTAGAACAATTGTTTCAGATCATCAGTCAGAACAACTACCTTTCCATCTTTAAGCACATGGGTTGAAAGTTTAATAAGATTGTCTATAGCTCCTTTGGTATAAACGGTGTATGTGCCTTTCTCGACGGTGAGGGTCGACATCAACTTGCGATCTGAATCAAATGAAAACTCATCAACACGTTCATTCCTTTTCGTCACTTCATGCCTGTCGAGTTTTATATCATCACCAAATAAAAGGAGTGCAATTTCAGTAGGGTCACCAGTTCCCTTTCCATCCTCAAACGTTGCATCAGAGCACAGTATCATTGCTTTTGCCAGCATCAGAGCATCCTCACCCGACTCATTATTACCATCCCTCAGCACTTGTTTATCGCTGTCAAGAGTAAAATAACGGGTCACTGTCATCTTATTCTGGGTGAGCGTACCTGTTTTATCTGAACAGATGATGTTTACTGAGCCCAGGGTTTCTACAGCAGGTAATCTTTTAATGATTGCATTCTTTTTTGACATGGTAGTTACTCCAATAGAGAGCACTACAGCCACAATAGCAGCCAATCCTTCGGGGATGGAGGCTACTGCCAGTGAAACGGAAGTGAGAAACATTTCAGCAAGATCCCTTCCCTGGAATATAGAGAGAACAAAGATGAACAAACATATTCCTATGGCTATCTTTCCAAGCATCTTGCCCAGTTCATCCAACCTAACCTCCAAAGGTGTTTTTCCTTCACTATCAGAATCAAGGAAATGAGCAATTTTACCAACCTCAGTATTCATACCTGTTTCAGTGACAACCCCGGCACCTCTGCCGTAAGTAACGAGGTTTGTCATAAAGCCAAGGTTTTCCCTATCGCCCAATGGCGTATCAGCCTCGTATAACAAATCAGCCCCCTTATCAGAAGGTACCGATTCGCCGGTAAGTGCTGATTCTTCAATCTTCAGGTTCATGGATTCGACAATCCTTATATCGGCAGCCACAAATCTGCCTGCATCCAACACTAGTATATCGCCCGGTACAATGCTTGATGATTCCACTTCAACAACATGTCCATCTCTTCGTACCAGTGCTTTGGGTGACGACATCTTCTGCAATGCTTCAATGGCTTTGCCGGCTTTCACCTCCTGAACCACTCCCAATACTGCATTGATAATAATTACCATCAGAATGATTGTGGCATCTATATATTCGCCCATGAAGATGGTGATGAGCACGGCCGCAAAAAGAACGTATATCAACCAGTCTCTGAGTTGGCCAATAAACATGCTAAGTACACTTTTCTTCTTTTTGGCCTGAAGCACATTTAATCCGTATTTTTCACGCCTTCTGACAACTTCATCTTCTGAGAGTCCTAAAGCCGGATTCACATTGAATTCCTTAAGTACTTCTTCCTTGGTTTTAGTGTACCACATATTCTGCGAATTATGAATAGATTACTTTACTGCAATGCTAAAATGAAAGCAAATGACATCTTAAACGATTTTTAGAAAAACAGGTTTCAAAGATACTAATACTTCATTTATAGAGTATAAGTGTCAATGAAACCAAAGATTCGTGTTAACTGACTCATAATTCTTATCTTTACACTCTCTTTTCGGAAAAATAAAATATTTTTGCAAATTAACAGTTATAAGGTAGGAAATCGTAAATCATCAGAATCATTGGCTGCTTATTACCGTTTGATCCGCACAATTACACTACTGGCAATTTTGTCAGTAGTAGTATCGGCATGCTCCACCAAGAAAAATACATTTACCCGCAGGGTATATCACAACCTTAATGCCCACTATAATGCCTATTGGAATGGCAATGAGAGTCTGAAAGAAGGGATTTTTGAAATCAGCAAATCAGCCAAGGACAATTATATTTCGGTACTTCCTATTTATAATTATGGTTCTGAAAACGTTGCCCAGACTATCAATCCAAATATGGACAGGGCTATTGAAAAGGCATCAAAGGTAATACAGCGACACTCCATGTACTTCAACGACAAAGAATATGTCAAGTGGGTGATGTATAGCTATATGATGATAGGAAAGGCCAACTTTTACAAACAGGATTACAATGCCGCACGCCGTGCATTTGAATTTGTCACTGCAAAGTACCCTAATGAATCAGTGAAGTATGATGCCATTCTATGGACCGGGCGCACTTTTCATAAAATGAAGCAATATGAAAAGGCTATGGCTTTGTTTGATCAGCTTACAGATGAATCAAAAACAGTACTCCTTCCATGGAGTGTAAGAAAAGCATTGCCTATTGCCTATGCCGATATGTATATTGAACAAGGTAAATATGCCCAGGCACGTGATAAAATTGAAGCCGGCATGCCTCTGCAATCTGGATCAAAGTTCAAAACAAGGTTAAATTTTATTCTTGGCCAGATATATCAGCTTGAAGGAAAAGACAGCCAGGCAACCGAATATTATACTCTTGCCATCAAAGGCACTCCATCCTTTGAGATGGCCTTTAATTCGCGAATTAATCTTGCCCGTGTATATGATGCAGGACGCAGCGACCGGAATGCAATAGTTAAAGTACTTCAAAAGATGCTGAAAGAAGAAAGAAATGAGGACTTTCAGGATCAGATATACTTCGCTCTTGCCGACATTGCACTTAAACAGAAGAACGACACCCTGGGGATTAAATACTTACGCAAGTCCGTGGCTACAAGTGTTAACAATGATTTCCAGAAATCGGCATCATCCTTGAAACTAGCCGACATATACTTCAAAAATCAGCAATATGCTTTTGCACAACTATATTATGACACGGCACTAAATTATTTGCCGAAAGAATTTCCCGATTACGATAAAATAAGCTCCCGCACAGAGATAATTACCCGTTTGGTTGAAAACCTGAACATCATACATGTAGAGGACAGTTTGCAAAATCTTGCCAATATGCCTGAAAAAGAACGGATGGCTATAATTGACAAGGCAATTGCTGAATTCGTAAAACGTGAAGAAGAGGCTGCGCAAAAAGCTGAAGAAGAACGCCTGGCCATGGAGGCCGGCATTGCTTTAGGAGGCAAGAGAGTGTCAGACATGGAAGGACAAACTGATATAGGAGGTGGCGGTTGGTATTTTTACAACCCGGCAGCTATTGGAATGGGGTTTAGTGAATTTACCAGAAAATGGGGAAGACGGCGACTGGAAGACAACTGGCGACTCAGCAACAAGAGGGTTGTAAACTGGGATCAATTGGCTGATGAAACACTGGAAGGTGATTCCCTATCAGTTGATGGAAAGGGCCGTGGTGGTAGCGTTGATTACAGAAGCCCGCAAACGTATCTGGCTGCACTGCCAACAACACCTGAGAAAATGGAACAAAGCAACCAACTCATTGCCGGAGCTTTATTCAATTCTGGTATCATTTATCTTGAAGAACTTTATGATATGCCTGAAGCCGAAGAGACCTTTACGGAACTGGTGAACAGATTTCCTGAAGATTCCAGCTGTCTCCAGGCCCATTACCATCTTTACCGCATTAACAGAGATCAGGGTGATTCATCAGAAATGATGGCTCATCAAAACTTGATTATCAGTAAATATCCTGACAGTGATTATGCCAAGATACTCATTGATCCTGACTATAAAGCAGAACTAGAGGCAGCGAGCAACAGGGTGAAAACCCTTTATGAAGAGACCTATCAGGCATTCCGTGATGAACTATACAGAACAGTGGTCATTTATAGCAATGATGCCATAAACAACTATGCGGGGCATGAATTGATACCTCAATTTGCATACCTCAGGGCTTTAGCCATCGGTAAAACAGTAAATACCGATACAATGAAGGTGGAACTGGCACAACTGGTACAAAACTATCCCACCTCTTCTGTTGCCCCTTACGCAAATATACTGTTGGGCAAGCAGACGAGAACGGATATTGCAGGAAATCCTATTATAGAGGATGTTGATAAACAGGCAGGGACACCTGTTGATATTTCTATGTATTCATTGGATCCTGCCGCTTCCCATTTCTATGTTATTATTGTTGATGGAACAACAGTAAATGTAAATGGAGCCAAGGTTAGAATTAACGACTTCAACAGCAAGAATTATAACCTTAAGAATCTGCAGGTCAATAGTGTGGTGATGGAAGGCAATAAACAAATGATTACTGTAAGCAGCTTTACCAACAGTGAAGATGCTATGAAATTCTTTAAACACATTAGCTCTGACAGCTATATCTTTTCAGGAATGGCTGAAGGATCATACGACCAATTTGTGATATCAGCAACCAATTACCCAATCTTCTTCAGGGAGAAGAAGGTTCCTCCTTACCTTCATTTCTTTGAAAAAAATTATAAGCAGTAGACAGTTCAACCAACATACTATACATTATGGCCAAAAATAATATACCGGAAGCACCTCCATCAGCAAACCTGATACAATCAGGTACAATGATAACAGGTGACATCGAGTCGAACGGGAACATACGGATTGACGGAACTCTTAATGGAACAGTAACAGCAGGTGGAAAAGTTATTCTGGGATCAACAGGAAATGTTGAGGGTGAGATCAATTGTATCAATGCTGATATTGAGGGTAAGGTAAATGGAATAATCAGAGTAAAGGAGTTGCTCTCCTTAAAGGCCACGGCAGTTATTTCAGGTGATATTATCATCAATAAGCTATCCATAGAACCGGGTGCGCGATTTACAGGAACCTGCAAAATGGATGGCACCACTGCTGATAGTATAAAAACCTATGCAGAACAAACCGCTGATTAATCCTTTTAAACAGCACGATTCTGAACATAGTAAACAATAAGAAACCAAACGGGGATCAGAAGAACCCTTTCAGGCCATACGTTAAATACTCAGGTATGGCTGTCCAAATGGTTGTCATAATTGCGGCCGGCAGTCTGGGAGGGTACAAGATTGATCAATGGCTAAATCTCTCTTTCCCAATATTTACTGTAATTATATCCCTTGGGTCAGTCTTACTGGCAATATGGCTTTTTATCAAAGAATTTAATCCTAACAAAAAAGAAGATGAATAGTGAAATACGTGTGTTTTTAAACCGGTTACTCATATTAACAGCAGTATTAGGGGCAGCAATTGTAGCTTTTATGCTGCTGGCACCAAAGGAAGTTGTTAGTCCTACACTCCCATTTCTACTTATTTTCCATGCAGCTGCAACACTGGTCTCATATATGTATATTCAGAAAAGAACTAAAAACGCACCAAACAGATTTATACAAGCCTACCTTGGTAATACAACCTTCAAGTTATTGTTATACCTGGCAATACTCTTTCTATATGCATTAAACAATTTGAGTGATGCCGTAAACTTTATCATCAGCTTCTTCCTGCTTTATGTTATCTATACCATATTTGAAGTTGTACACCTTATTAAGGCTGGTAAACAAAATGTAAAATAACAAATCCGTTAACTTACACCTATCTTTGTTGTACTTTTAGCACAAATTACGAATCATGATTTATATTACCCGCCAGGAACATTTCAATGCGGCGCACCGGCTTTTTCAGAATGGTTTATCAGATGAAGAAAACCTCGAGATTTTTGGCAAATGCTCAAATCCAAACTGGCATGGCCATAACTATTCCTTGTTTGTTACCATTAAAGGTGAAGTTAATCCTAAGACCGGTTTTCTGATTAACCTTAAAACACTAAGCAAGATCATTAACGAAAAAATTATTGATAAAGCTGACCATAGAAATCTTAATCTTGAAGTTGACTTTATGGAAGGCATCTTGCCTTCGGCAGAAAATATTGCCATACAAATCTGGAAAGTATTGGATGAACCCATCAAGGCTCATGGTGCTGAACTGCATTGTATAAGGTTATATGAAACGGAAAGGAATTATGTTGAATATTATGGTTCATAAATAAAAAAGACTATCACCATGGAAAAAGATGGATTAAAGGAAGGTCTGAACGAGATGGTTACGGAGAACATGATGGATGATTATGCTCTTGAAATTGGATATCACAGGCGAGATACATACAACAGCAAGACTTTGTTGAAATTAAGCAATCATTATAAGGAAATACTCAAACTGATAGGTGAAGATCCCACCCGCGAAGGATTGCTCAAAACACCTGAGCGTGTTGCCAAGGCAATGCAATTCCTCACTCATGGTTATGATCTGAATCCCGAAGATATATTACGCTCTGCTATGTTTAAAGAAGACTATAAGCAGATGGTAATTGTTAAAGATATTGAGATATACTCCATGTGTGAGCATCACATGATACCTTTCTTTGGGAAAGCCCATGTGGCCTACATCCCTAATGGTTATATAGTTGGATTAAGCAAAATACCCCGTGTTGTGGATGCTTTTGCCCGTCGCTTGCAGGTTCAGGAACGACTCACAACCCAGATAAAAGAAGCCATCCACAATACTTTGAAACCACTTGGCGTGGCTGTGGTTGTTGAAGCTCAACATATGTGTATGAGTATGCGTGGCATTCAGAAGCAAAATTCGGTTACAACCACTTCTGACTTTACAGGAGCTTTTCTGGTTGATAAAACAAGGGCTGAGTTCATACACCTAATAGGATCAAGGTTGCATTAAACATAAGGTAGTGTTCTTTCACTATTTTCAATGACACTTTTTCCATGCCGTTTGACCCGGCATGGTTTTATTTTTAATGTGATAACCGGCTCCATCAGTACTTTTTTGATGGAAAATTCAGTGATTAGTCCTTTTAAATAATTGACCATGGAACTTGAACCTTTTAAACTGGAAAGATATTTTGCCAAATACGAATTCAATGTAAGGTACTTGCTTTCAAGCTCTGATTGTGATGGCTTTTCAATGAACTATGTACTATCATGTGCTGAGCATGGGGAAATGGAGTTATGGAATAATCTTACTCTGGGATATACAGATTCTCTTGGCCACCCATTGTTGCGTGAAGCCATTGCCAAGCATTACAATACCATAGGAAGAGACGATGTTTTTGTGTTATCACCCGGAGAAGCAAATTACTTTATAATGCAGCTTTGTCTCCAAAAAGGAGATGAAGTGGTTTGTATGCGCCCTGCCTACCAGTCACTTTACCAAATTGCGAAAAACATTGGATGCAGATTGCACTATTGGGAGCCTGATGCCAACGGCATCTTTAATGTTGATGATCTTGCCAAATTGGTTAGCCAAAAAACACGGCTCATTATTGTTAACTTCCCCCACAATCCAACCGGATATTACCCTACAAAAGGTGAACTTGACAGAATTATTGCTGTTGCATCAAAGCATAATACAATGCTCTTTTCAGATGAAATGTATCACAAGTTGGTACACAATCCTGTCAATCTCAATGATTCATTATGTGATCTGTATGACAACGCCATCAGTTTATGGGGCATGGCAAAATCATTTGGATTAGCAGGCCTGAGAATAGGATGGGTAGCCACCCATAACAGGGAATTACTCCACAAGATGAAGCTTTTGAAAGATTACTTTACAATATGCAACAGTGCCGCGTCAGAAATTCTGACAATGATCGCCCTTAATAACAGTGAGCGTTTTATTGAGGTAAATCTTGAAAAAATCCGAAGTAATAAGCTCATATTTGCATCATTTGCTGACAGGCATCCTGATTTAATAGTTGATTACAACGAGCCAATGGCTGGTTCAACCGGATTTATCAAGTTAAATATTGAAATATCAACACTCAATTATACCCAACGATTGGTAGAGGAAACAGGTATTATGATGGTACCTGCTGAGATGTTCGAATATGGAAATAGTCATGTAAGAATAGGATTTGGTCGGGCAAATTTACAGGCTGCTTTGCAGGTGTGGGAAAACTGGATGAAAAGATAACCGGGCCAAGGTAATCCTTACCACAATCACAGCCATTTAATACCAAAGCTCAAAAATCTTATCTTTGCGCCCTAAAACTATATCCTTATTTATGAAAGCATATATTTTCCCCGGTCAGGGTGCCCAATATGTGGGAATGGGTAAAAATCTATATGAAAACAATGCCGAAGCAAAGGCTTTATTTGAAAGAGCTAATGAAATACTCGGTTTCAGGATTACTGATCTGATGTTTTCAGGAACTGATGAAGACCTGCGTCAAACCAGGGTAACACAACCTGCCATTTTCCTACATTCAGTAATACTGGCCAAGACTTTAGGTGACCAATTCAAGCCAGATATGACAGCCGGCCATTCGTTGGGTGAATTCTCAGCATTGGTAGCTGCCGGAGCATTATCGTTCGAAGATGGTTTGAAATTGGTTTATGCCCGTGCCATGGCTATGCAGAAAGCCTGCGAAGCGGAGCCGAGCACCATGGCTGCAATCTTAGGTCTTGACGACCAGAAGGTTGAGGAAGTACTAAGTGAAATAGATGAGATTGTAGTACCTGCTAATTACAATAGCCCGGGACAGCTGGTAATCTCAGGTTCCATCAGTGGAATTGAGATAGCATGTGAGAAATTGAAGGCCGCCGGTGCTAAAAGGGCATTACCTTTGAAAGTGGGGGGCGCTTTTCACTCCCCATTAATGGAACCGGCACGGGTAGAACTTGCTGAAGCCATAAATAATACAAATTTCAACACCCCAATCTGCCCGGTATATCAGAATGAATCAGCTAAACCCTTCACGAATCCGGCCGATATACGTGAGAATCTCGTTAAGCAATTAACTTCACCGGTAAGATG
The DNA here is from genome assembly GCA_937894795.1 of uncultured Bacteroidales bacterium. GTDB lineage: Bacteria > Bacteroidota > Bacteroidia > Bacteroidales > Lentimicrobiaceae > Lentimicrobium. The sequence continues at coordinate 46,251 of CALCQV010000128.1, read as the reverse complement.
GACACAGACTATTCAGAATATGGTGGCTGACGGAGCGAAATCCTTTGTAGAAGTAGGTCCGGGAACCGTACTTCAAGGTTTGGTTAAGAAAATTTCACCCGAATCAGAGACTTCAGGTGCCGAGTAAAATAACATTGAATTAACCGGAAGAATTTACATTAAATAAAAAGAGACGCATTCGATTGCGTCTCTTTTTATTTAAATGGCTTTGCTAACGTTTAACATACTGTTGTTCATAATACTTCTGGTATTCACCGGAAGTCACGGCATTAAGCCATTCTTCATTACTGAGATACCAGTCAACAGTTGCTTCAAATCCTTCAGTAAATTTAACGGTAGGTTCCCAGCCCAACTCATTATGTATCTTGGTAGCATCAATGGCATAACGAAGGTCGTGACCTGCACGGTCTTTAACATAGGTGATTAGTTGTGCTGACTCCCCTTTTTGACGGTTAAGCCTCTGGTCCATGATATCACAAAGCTTATGAATCAGGTCAATATTTTTCCACTCATTATTACCGCCTATATTATATGTCTCACCTAATTTGCCGTTATGGAAAAGCAGATCGATAGCCTTTGCATGATCCTCTACATATAACCAGTCGCGTATGTTTGCTCCTTTGCCATACACGGGTAATGGTTTCCTATTCCTGATATTATGGATAAATAGTGGTATCAGTTTTTCAGGAAATTGGTAAGGTCCGTAATTATTTGAACAATTGGAAATAATTACAGGCAAACTAAAGGTATGGCTATAGGCCCTTACCAGATGATCACTGCTTGCTTTACTGGCTGAGTATGGACTACGGGGGTCATAAGGGGTTGTTTCAAGGAATTTACCCTCTTCACCCAACGACCCGTAAACCTCATCAGTGGATATATGATAGAATCGCTTACCGTCACAATTTGATTTCCAGGTGGCCAATGATGCATTCAGCAAGTTAACCGTGCCAACAATATTGGTCATGATGAACTCCATTGGATTAGAGATTGACCTATCAACATGTGACTCAGCAGCAAGGTGTATTACTCCATCAAAGTCCCATTCAGAAAACAAATTCTGTACAAAAGGGCCATCAGTGATATCACCTTTAATAAAGGTATAGTTAGGATAATTCTCTATATCACTCAAATTTGCCAGATTACCTGCATAAGTAAGCTTATCCAGATTCACACAGTGATATTCGGGATATTTCTTAACAAACAACCGCACAACATGCGATCCAATAAAACCGGCGCCACCGGTGATCAAGATATTCTTCATCGCAACAATAATTAATATAGTTTATTAATAATATACCCGGCTGCTCAACTCCACACCAAAATTATCTAATCCTTCACTATTACAACAATCCTGTCAATCAACCATTTCAAACTCTGCCCATTTGACTTGTACAAGGCTGGTTTTATTTATCACATCACTTATTATCTGACAAGGCGAGTTCCCATTTCCAGGCAGACCTCATCATATCATCAATATTTCGCTTTGCTGACCATCCCAATTCAGCATTTGCGAATGAAGTATCGGCCCAGACCTTTTCAATATCGCCAGGGCGTCTATCAGTTAATTCATAATTTAACTTTTGCCCGGCAACTTTCTCAAATGATTTCACTACATCGAGAACGCTAAAACCATTACCGGTACCAAGATTAAAGATTTCAAAATCAAGCTTTGACCTATTATCAATCATCCTATCAATAGCAACCACATGAGCCTGAGCCAGGTCTACCACATGAATGTAATCACGTATTGCTGTCCCGTCGTGAGTATTGTAATCTGAACCAAACACCTTTAAGGATTTACGTTTTCCTATGGCAGTCTGAGTAATAAATGGAACCAAATTATTGGGTACGCCCAAAGGTAACTCACCAATGAGTGCTGAATCGTGTGCTCCAATCGGATTAAAGTACCTGAGGGCTATACTTTTTAATCCATGAGCATTGACAGCAAAGCGAATAATATCTTCCGACATCTGTTTAGTATTTCCGTAAGGTGACCAAGCTTCTTTAATTGGAGACGTCTCCTTTACGGGCAGTTCATCAGGTTGGCCATAAACAGTACACGAAGAAGAGAACACAATATTCCGAATACTGTTGTTTTTCATCCCCTCAAGAACGTTGATCAATGAATCCAGATTATTCCGATAATAGTCCAATGGATTTTCCATCGACTCCCCCACTGCCTTAAATGCCGCAAAGTGGATCACTCCTGATAAAACAGAGTGTTGTTTAAAGAGATCGGCAGTTTGCTCCTTATGTGTTAAATCTATTCTATGAAAATCCGGCCTTTTACCTGTAATCTGTTCAATCCTGTCGACAACATATTCATACGAATTCGACAGATTATCGGCAATTACAACATCGTATCCTCTGTTTTGCAACTCGACAACTGTGTGAGAACCAATATAACCGGTACCTCCTGTAACCAATATCTTCATGATGTAATTTATATTATTTGGCTTTACCAATTTTACTAACAACCCCTTTATCAAGAAAGTAACGCTCATGACTTTCAGGACATTCAGCAAAACCCTCGCTATTAAATTTCAATTTATGACCATATTCACTCATCCAGCCTATTTGACGTGACGGATTTCCAACTACCAAAGCATAGGGAGGAACTTCCCTGGTAACAACAGCCCCTGCTCCTATAAAAGCATATTCACCAATATTATGACCACAAACAATAGTAGCATTAGCACCAATGGTAGCACCTTTCCTTACCACTGTATTACTATAGTTGTTACGGCGGTTAATTGCACTTCGCGGGTTGATAACATTAGTAAAAACCATGGAAGGACCCAGGAACACATCATCTTCGCAAATAACACCGGTATAGACTGAAACGTTGTTTTGAACCTTCACATTCCTCCCAAGCACCACATTGGGTGATATCACCACATTCTGACCTATATTACACTCCTCACCTATGGTACACCCTGTCATAATATGACTGAAATGCCAGATTTTTACATTTTTACCAATGCTACAGCCTTCATCTATAATAGCCGTTTCGTGTGCAAAGTATAACTTATTTTCTTCCATTTAGCAATCATTTATCAGTTATGAACCCGGTAGACTATAATAACACCAACTAATTATCAAAAAAATGCAACACCTTATCGTGATTCAAATCACCAACTATACATGTAAGCCCGATACCATTATTTATTCACAAATTCGAGTAGTGTTTCTGTTATATACCTCAATTGTTCTTCATCCAGCTCTGTATGCATAGGAAGAGAAACCACGGTATCACATAAGTGTTCGGTAACCGGAAAATCACCTTTCTTATATCTCTGATCCAGGTAAGCCTTCTGCATATGCAGTGGAACCGGATAATAGATCATTGCAGGAATCTGATGTTGAGCCATAAATTCAGTCAGAGCGTTCCGGTCAATATCGTTAGTAACCAAGGTATATTGATGAAACACATGAGTTGAATGAGAAGCTCGGAATGGAGTTTTAAGCTTAGGATTGTTTGCAAATGCATTGTCGTAATAATCGGCAGCCTTGCGGCGAGTTTCATTATAAGAATCCAGATAACTTAGTTTCACATCAAGGATAGCAGCCTGTATACTATCAAGGCGACTATTCACTCCAATATAATCGTGGTAGTATCTAACAGTCATTCCGTGGTTGACAACTACCCGCAACTGTTTGGCAAGTTCATCGTCATTGGTAAAAATGGCTCCACCATCGCCATAGCAACCCAAATTCTTACTGGGAAAGAAGGAAGTACATCCAATATGGCCGATAGTACCTGATTTCTTGCGGGTGCCATCTTTAAAAATATAGTCTGCACCTATTGACTGGCAGGCATCTTCTATAACAAAAAGACCATGTTTTTCAGCTATTTCAAGAATAGCTTCCATATTTGCACATTGTCCAAAAAGGTGGACTGGTACAATAGCTTTGGTTTTAGGCGTAATGGCGCGCCTTATTGCGTCAGGATCAATATTAAATGTATCGGGATCAACATCCACCACAACAGGGGTCAATCGGAGTAAAGCAATCACCTCAGCAGTTGCAATAAAAGTAAAAGATGTGGTAATCACTTCATCGCCCGGCTGAAGATTCAAAGCCATCATTGAAACCGTAAGGGCATCGGTTCCATTGGCACAAGGAATCACGTGCTTTACATTGAGATACTGTTCAAGGTGCTCCTGGAATCTTTTTACAGCAGGACCATTGATAAATGCAGTCGAGTCAATTACACTTGAAATTGACGAGTCAATTTGATCCTTTATTTTCAGATATTGACCTTTTAAGTCAACCATCGATATTTTATTCATGTTGTGATTGTGTTTAATTTGATAACCGGGGTTTGTTAAAGACATTTATCCAATTAAAGCCGGAAAGAATGCCGGCAAATATACAACTATTAGAAGGTTTGTTAAAATATAGCCTTATAACATAAAAATCATTGCGTTATTGCGGTAATGCGTATATTTGTATACCATTTCAACCCTTTTATTCTGATGTTCAGGAATATCTCCATTACTTCATCCGGCTTTGCTTTAAGCATTCTGTTTCTGTTGATTATGTGCCCAATTCTCACTACTCAGGCACAATCAAGCATAAAAGATTCTACAATTGCTGTTCACCTGATTCAGGGGAATTATTCTGTTCAGATTCCGGGTGGTGATATCAGTGATCGTTTTGGTGTTAGTTCGTCAGTTGGCCCCGGCTACTTATTTAAAACATCAAGAAACTGGGTCATTGGAGCTGAAGGCGGATTTATATTTGGCAATAATGTTAATAATTCTGATAATATTCTTGGCAATATTGAAACAGAAGATGGCAATATTGTTGATCTCGAAGGTATATATGCAACGTATCATTTTTACGAACGCGGATATTATGTTATAGGGAAATTTGGCAAGTTATTATCATGGGGTAAACCTAATCCAAATTCAGGAATATTACTGGGATTGGGTGGTGGTTACCTGCAACATAAAATTCTAATTGACCATCGTGATAAAACAGCACCCCAGATAACGGGTGATTATTTAAAAGGGTATGATGAATTGAAAAGAGGTCCGGCCATAAATGTTTTTGCCGGTTATTTATTCCTTGGCAATACACGTGTCGTTAATTTCTACACAGGAGTGGATATGACTATGGCATTCACACGGTACGTACATCCTTATTCATTTAGTAAGATGGAATATAATAGCGGTAATTTCACTGATATTATATTTTCAGTTAAACTGGGTTGGATGATACCGGCCTACAGACGTGCTCCCAAAGAGTTTTATTATTATTAAGTGTCAAATTCAACAATAAAAACAATCAATTCAACTTAACGACCGATGCGACAAATTTATAGTATAATTATCAGCTTGTACGGTCTGTCACTCCGGTTATTATCACTATTTAACCAGAAAGCCAGAGACTGGTTTTATGGTCGCAGTAGTCTATTCACCAAACTTGATGAAGTATTCAGAGCCCATTATTGCGGTGAAAATCCTGCTCCGGTAATCTGGATACATTGCGCCTCACTTGGTGAATATGAGCAGGGTCGTCCGGTAATCCAGGAAATTAAGAAGCGTTTCCCTGGATTTCTGATACTTTTGACCTTCTTCTCCCCATCAGGATTTAAAAACAGAGCCTCAAATTCAGATGCTGATTTCGTTTTTTATCTTCCTATTGACACACGAAAGAATGCGCGCAGATTTATAAGAATAGTATCGCCTTCACTTGCCGTATTCGTTAAGTATGAGTTCTGGTACAATTATCTCAATGAATTACACATCAATAATATACCAACCTACACTGTATCAGCCATTTTTCGGCCTGATCAACATTTCTTCAAATGGTATGGTGGATGGTTCAGAACACATTTACGTCACCTGAAGCGCATATTTGTTCAGGATGAAGAATCAGCCGAGCTGCTCACCATGATTGATGTAAATAATGTTACCATTTGTGGTGATACCCGTTTTGACAGGGTAACGGGCATCCTGCAACAACAAATACAAATCCCTGCTCTTGAGAACTTTGCCAATGGAAGCATGGTAATTGTTGCCGGAAGTACATGGCCGGCTGATGAAGATTTGTTAAAAGGCTTGCTAAACTCAACCTTACTGAATTTAAAGTTCATTATTGCACCCCACGAAGTCAATCCTCATCATCTGTCTGAACTTGGCTCAAAATTCAAAGGCTCTTGCATTCTTTACAGCCAACTGACCGAAAATGGAGAACCGATTAATGATATTAATGATTTACCTGCAGGGAAAAAGAATACAATTCCAAGCACAGACAAGGAACAAAATAGCAGTGCTTCGCCGATTATAGCTTCTGATTATCAGGTAGTGATCATTGATTCCATTGGAATCCTTTCACAATTATACAAGTATGCTGACATTGCTTACATCGGTGGTGGATTTGGTGTAGGGATCCATAACACACTTGAAGCTGCTGTATATAGCAAACCCATTTTGTTTGGACCAAATTATCACAAGTTTCGCGAAGCAAGGGAATTGATAGCACTCAACGCTGCAATAAGCATCAAAACAACCGATGAGTTAATATCAGAAGTCACTTCACTTGTCAATTCACCTCAAAAGCTTCAAAGCTACTCCAGCATGGCGGGTCAGTATGTAAAAGAACGTACAGGTGCTACTGAACTTATCATGACTGAAATTGAAGAGTACATCACAAACGTGATATCCAAGTAAACAATATCTCCCAAATTAGTTGAGTTAATCCATTTGAATAACCGGTTCCCGGCTTTAATATTTACATAGATTTCTCAATAATTTTGCGCTCTGCCAATTGCGGATTATCTATTTGAAAGATCACGAGTGATAAGCCTTTGCCCTCGTATGCTGCAGAAAAAGAGTGTGTCCGGCCAAATTGTTGCCGCCAGTTACCTGTGAGTGTAGACGACTCGTGAGCATGTCCATGGAGAGTAATATAAGGTTGCTTCTCCTCAATAAATCGGGCAACCGCCTTACTTCCAATGCTTACTCCTCCCTGAATCTGATCCAGGAAAGAATTAAATGGAGGCGTATGTATGATGAATATGGCTTTCTCCATCTTTTCATCACCGGCAAGTGCATCTAAGTCGTCAATAATCAGGGGAGAGTCATCAGGATTGGGAACCACACCTTTAAATCCATCCTCAGGGCCAATGCTGCCTTGCGGAACAGTTTTATCTATATCATATTTCTCCCAGTCCTTTAACCTGAATGGCGTTGGTGGAACGCATGAATATCCATAAATATTATATGGGCCAAACTTAAGACTGCTGCTGTCGAGAAATTTCCATAAATCGCTATTCACACCTTCAATAATACCCGGGATATCAGTTTTATAATCATCATTTCCAAGTATAAGATATACCTCCGGATAATTGCAACCAAGTTGTCTTTGCATACTTTTAAAAAGAGGAATCAGGTAATCATGGATAAATGGATTGATTACATTGGTTTTTTGTTTGTCAGAAACCTTCACATGGGGAAGTAAATCACCCCCAAGAAAGAGGAAGGAGGGCTTATTACGAATAATCTCATGAATGAGCAGTTCGTATTTTAATTTATTCCCGTGAAGATCTGATACAAAGTAGCAGGTTGTCATAATTCAGTATTAGGTTATCACTTGAATATACAGGTTTCAAATGTGCTGATATTCTCTTTTTTACTGTCTTGAAATATAATAAGATAAAACCTTTCCGCTAAAATAGCAAAATCTTATCTTTGCCATAAATAAATAACAAAATGAATAAAGTTTCTGAAGGCGACAACAAGCCGGTAATTGGAATTTCAACCGGTGATTTAAACGGTATTGGCTATGAGGTTATTATAAAGTCACTATATGACAACCGCTTGTACGAACTTCTTACCCCCGTTGTTTATGGATTGACAAAAGTGGCTTCATACCATAAGAAAGCAATCAACTTATCAGATTTTAACTTTCACATTACCAGAAAAGCTGAAAATTTGAACACGAAGAAAGCCAACCTTATTAATCTGCATGATAATGACATAAGGATAGATCTTGGGCAGCCTACTTCATTGTCAGGTCAACAGGCTTTGTTATCACTGGAAACCGCTACTGAGGACTTAAAAAAAGGCGTTATCAATGCATTGGTTACCGGTCCGATTAATAAGAAGACCATTCAGTCAAATGAATTTCATTTTCCCGGACACACTGAATATCTTGCTGACAAATTTAATGCTAAGGACTATCTGATGCTGATGATAAGCAATAATCTTCGCATAGGAGTGGTTACAGGTCATATTCCCATTAATGAAGTAGCAAGCGCATTGAGCACTGAACTGATTCTTCATAAAATAGAAATTCTTCAACAATCACTGCTGGTTGACTTTGGAATCAGGGCACCACGCATTGCTGTCATGGGACTGAATCCACATGCTGGAGATGAAGGATTGCTTGGTAATGAAGAAAATACAATCATCAAACCGGCAATTGAGAAAGCTAAAGAGAAAGGACATTTAGTATTTGGCCCTTATCCGGCCGATGGTTTCTTTGGATCATCTAATTATGCAAAATTTGATGGTATTCTTGCAATGTATCATGATCAAGGGATGCTTCCATTCAAGATATTATCGTTTGAATCAGGTGTAAACTATACAGCAGGTTTGCCGGTAATAAGGACATCACCTGCACATGGAACCGCTTATGAGATTGCCGGGAAAGATTTAGCATCACCCGACTCTTTCAGAGCGGCAATGTATTTAGCTTGTGACATATGGAACCATAGGAAGGAATATGCAGAGATTTCAGCAAATCCCTTAAAGGCCGCACGTCATGAAACTGAATCTTAGTACTTTATTTGCACATTAAATATTTCAACAATTTTTAACTTCTTTTCCATTGCAGGAATATACAATTAACGAAGTTGCCGGCATCGTATCCGGAGCTTTAACAATTAATTCCATTCACACTCAGATCAGTGATATTGCCACCGATAGCAGGAAACTGAACTCACCTCATACATCATTATTCTTTGCCTTGGTTACAAACCGTAATGATGGACACAAATATATTGAAGACCTTATAAGGCAAGGTGTTCAAAACTTCTGTGTAGTGAACGTGCCTGAAGTGTTACTCAATAAAGCCAATTTCATTAAGGTTGATGATACGCTGGCTGCACTTCAGAAGTTAACCGCATATCACAGGCAAAAATTTAATATACCGGTAATTGGCATCACCGGTAGTAATGGTAAAACAATTGTAAAAGAATGGCTTTGGCAATTATTAGCTGAAGAAAAAACGATTGTGAGAAGTCCACAGAGTTATAATTCACAAATTGGAGTTCCACTATCAGTGTGGCAAATGAGTGAACTTCACAATCTTGCAATTTTCGAGGCGGGCATTTCACAACCCGGCGAAATGACAAGGCTTGAAAGAATAATAAAACCAACTATTGGAATAATAACCAATATTGGCCAGGCTCATGACCAGTTTTTTGATACGTTGACACAGAAAGCCAATGAAAAGCTCAAACTATTCAGCCGGTCAAAGGCACTTGTTTATTGTCGGGATGCTGAGATAATCCATCAACAGATCTCAGAATCTCTTGGCGGAATTGGCATTTTCAGTTGGGGAGAGAATGCCGAATCACAATTACGAATAGTACAAAAAATAAAAGAGAAGAAAAACACTGAAATACATGCCCTATATAAAGGGCAGGAACAGTCAATTAACATACCTTTTACTGACGACGCCTCTATTGAGAACGCCTTACACTGTTGGTCGACAATGCTACTTCTGGGGTATGGGCCTGAGGTAATAAGAAACAGAATGCTGAAATTACAGCCTGTTGCAATGCGACTTGAGATGAAGGAAGGTGTGAACGGCTGTTTGATCATCAATGATACGTATAGTTCAGATCCTGATTCTCTTGCAATTGCACTCGACTTTCTTTCACAGCAAACAAGGCATGAAAAAAGAACACTTATTTTAAGCGACATACTTCAAAGTTCCATTGATGATAATACCCTGTATCAATCAATTGCCAATTTACTATCAAGCAAGAAAATTACAAGAATAATTGGAATTGGAACTGCATTAAGCAAGAACAGCAGTCATTTCACAATGCAGAAGCAGTTTTTTAATTCAACAGATGAGTTCCTTTCGGAATTCAACAAGCTTCAGTTCAGAAATGAGAGCATTCTGATTAAAGGTGCAAGGATATTTGCCTTTGAACGAATAAATGAACTTCTGCAACAAAAGTCGCATGAAACCATTCTGGAGGTAAACCTCAATTCCTTAGTCCATAATCTGAATTATTTCAGGTCACTATTAAAACCTGACACGAAAGTAATGGCTATGGTTAAAGCCTTCTCATACGGAAGTGGCAGTTTTGAGATAGCTAATACCCTGCAGTTTCACCACGCCGATTATCTGGCTGTTGCATATGCCGATGAAGGAGTTGAGCTACGAAAAGCCGGCATTAGCCTACCCATTATGGTAATGAATCCTGAAATGACAGGTATGGAGGCCATGATAAGGTATAATCTGGAACCTGAGATTTATAGTTTCAGAACACTGCATCTCTTTGCCAAAACTATTGAATCAATGAATGGCAGACCCGGTTATGTTGCTTTTGTACATATAAAACTTGATACAGGTATGCATAGACTGGGATTTATGGAAGAAGAGCTTGAACAGCTTGCCGAAGAGTTAAAAGAATTCCCCAATATTAAGGTTGTTTCAGCATTTTCACATCTGGCAGCAAGTGAAAATAAGGACTTCGACTGGTTTACAAATATGCAGATCGGTAATTTTGAAAGAATGACCTGGCTACTAAAAGAAAGCCTGGGATACTCTTTTATGCGTCACATACTTAATTCAGCAGGTATAATCAGACATTCAAATGCACGTTTTGATATGGTTAGATTGGGGATTTCCCTGTATGGAATCTCACCCCTGCCAACCATACAAAACAGGCTGGAAACAGTAAGCAGTCTAAAGACCGTTATATCACAGATTAAACAGATTAAAGAAGGTGAATCAGTAGGGTACAATTGTCGATGGACAGCTCAAAAAGAAAGTACCATTGCCATAGTGCCCATAGGCTACGCTGATGGTTTAGCCAGAAAGCTTGGCAATGGTATAGGCTCCATGTTCTTGAAGAATAGAATGGCACCAATTATCGGAAGTATCAATATGGATATGACAGCGCTTGACATTACCGGCATTGATGCTGAGGAAGGTGATGAAGTAATAGTATTTGGAAATGAAATATCCATTAATAAGCTTGCCGAGCAGATGGAGACAATACCTTATGAAATACTAACAAGCATTTCAAGGAGAGTTAAACGGGTATATTACCAGGAATAGGTGACAGAATATCCTCAATTTCCTTAAGTTCTTCGGCTGTGAATGATTTATTCTCCAATACTTTAAGATTATCATCTATCTGTTCCACGCTGCTGGCTCCTATGAGCACAGAAGTTACTCTGGGATCCTTAAGTACCCATGCCAATGCCATTTGGGCTAATGTTTGACCGCGTTGTTCAGCAATAGCATTTAACTTTCTGATAATTCCAAGTTTCTCATCAGTAATATTTTCAGGCTTAAGAAAGTGTGCTTTTGAAGCCCTGGATCCTGCTGGAATGCCATGGAGATAACGGTCAGTTAACAAACCCTGAGCAAGTGGAGAGAAGACAATGCATCCCATACCTTTCTCTTCCAAAACATCAAGCAAACCATTCTCAACCCAACGATCAAACATAGAATATCGGGGTTGATGTATCAAGCAATCTACACCACTTTGTTCAAGTAATGTGACGGCTTTGGCAGTTTGATCAGGTTTATAATTCGACAAACCCACATACAATGCCTTACCCTGTTTAACTATATCAACAAGCGCAGAAACTGTCTCTTCAATTGGTGTGTTACTATCAGGACGATGAGAATAGAAGATGTCAACATACTTTAGATTCATCCTACGTAAGCTCTGGTCAATACTTGCCATGAGATATTTCCTCGAACCACCATCACCATAAGGGCCGGGCCACATAAGGTAACCTGCCTTACTTGAAATTATCATCTCATCACGATATGCCTTAAAATCAGACGATAAAATTCTACCCATGGTTACTTCGGCACTACCTTCCGGCGGACCATAATTATTAGCAAGATCAAAATGGGTAATACCTTTGTCAAAAGCATGCCATAACATCTTGCGACTATTCTCATAGATATCATTACCACCGAAGTTATGCCATAATCCTAAGGAAACCGATGGCAAAAAGAGCCCACTTTTACCACATTTGTTGTATTGCATTACCTTGTACCGGTCATCAGATGGTGTATAATTCATAATGCTAAATGTTAATTAGTAATATCAACGACTTTCAGTGAAATTTTCCACTTCCTTATTTCTGCCATTCTTGGGTTTCAGTAAATTAATAACTTTTGAGGCATCGGCTTTAATCAGAGAGAGCTTAACAGGTTTGCTCATCCAAAATACCAATCCTATTATACCACCCCAGAGGAAAAATGCGAGAAATTGAAGCAGGGAAAACACAATTGCAGTTTCAGGACTAAGTCCATAAAAAGCAAAAAGGTAAATAAGGCTGGCCTCTCTGGTTCCGAAGCCTGCAATTGTAATTGGGATAAGGGTAACAAGACTCATCAGGCTGAGAATAAAACCAACTTCAATAATTGATATTTCTTGGTCAATTGATAATAATATGAACCAGTTTGCAACATAAAACAAAAGATAGGACAACAAAGTTAATACCCATGGTGTAAACATCTTCTTATCGAACATTTCAGACCAGGCCTCTTTAATAAAAACAAAAATGGAGCTCTTCGACCTGATCAGCCTTAGAATAAATTTACCTGCTATCCAGGAAATGAGTATCAATACTCCAACAAGCAACAAGTAAAATGGAGAAGATAAGCCTCCTAAAATCTTATAAAAGAACATCAAACCCGATGTGCCAAACCAGATGAGCAGTGCGAAATCAAAAATCCGGTCAGTTACAATGGTTTTAAAAGAATGAAAGAAATCTATATCCTTTTCTTCCCTCACATAATAAAGTCTGGCAATTTCCCCTATCCTACCGGGAGTCAGCAAGCCAATAGTAAAAGATGACATATAAGCTATGAAAGCAGAAGTGAAAGGATATACACATCCTTCTGAACGAAGTAGCAGGTTCCATCTAGCACTTTTCAATCCCAAAACAACGATTACGCCACTTAATGAAATCAAAAACCATCCCAGTTTCAGATTTGAGAATATTGTAAGAAATTTAGCCGCGTCCCAATCAATTCTGGTAATGAGGAATAAGAGAAAAATAACACTACCGAATATCTTAAGAATCAGTTTATAGGTTTGCTTCTTCATTGATTCAGATTTTCTCTTTTAATACTATAGGTTGCTTTCTTCCATACATTTCTGGTCTTTTCAAACACTCTGCCCACAAATGCCGGTGATATTTGAGCAATAAACCATCGGGCGGGAGCTGTGCCAAGTATAATAAAGAGGAAATCAATAGCAAGCTCCATCAAATAACGGCTAAATGGAAAACCTTTTATCACATAACCATAATCAGGATTGGAGAAGCCTAATAACTTCCTGAATTTGAAACGAATGAATGTTCCCCTTTTTTTAAGATCATAGCCATGTGAATGCATTGTAATGGCTTCATTGATGGAAATAGGATTAAAAGTGATGAGGCCTTCCTTTTTCATCTCTTCAAGTATATGCTGGCCCTTTGCTGAGCGCGCAATTACAAGTGAAAATCCTTTTCCTCGCTCTTCATATACCGGTGCCCAGGCATCACCTCCCGAAATATCAGTGAACTCATTGCTAAGGTCAGTACATAATAATGAATTGGTCATTATATGGAAAGGTATAAGGTAATTGGCATGAAATTTTGGGAGCTGAACGATCCTGCCATCATTCATCTCTATCCTCATATTCCCGGGCCATTCTCCGTAACGAAAATACAGTTTACTGATGTTATGATAGTCTTTGATGCTGTATGACCTTAAAAAGCTTCTAATTGAGCTAAAATGAAGCGTGTTTCCATAAAAGGGTCCGAATATATACTTAATATTTTTAACGGAAGGATCATTTATAGCCTGAAGCTTCCTTATACTTTGAACCTGTGGAGGCAATCCCACATAAGCCAGGATACCATTGAATGACTCGATTTCAGGCAGGATTTCATTAACGGAGGTAATAATATATTTACTTTGTGCAGCTGATAGGATTTCTTCAGGAGTAGTAGCAATAAACGGTTTCGTCAACCAGGGCTCTGTTTTTGACATACCGGTAACGACAGCACCATCAATCTTTTTATTTTCAAGCAACCATATCAGAATTGCCGATATCATTCCACCACTTGCACCCATGTTCCTAATCATTGGCACATTACTATGTGCAATGCCAACTGAAAAGACAGGTCCGGTATATGTATGGAATTCAGGGGCATCGTTATAAAACTTCCCCCTAAATTCTTTGAAATTAAAATCTTTACCCGGACACGAATTTAAAAGTCTTTTAGCTGTGAGCTCATCAGGTTCACTTATAACCTTGGGTAAATATTTTCCTTCCCGATCAGTAAAGATGATTTTCCCTTCAGATAATCCAACACAACTACCACATCGCGTACACAAGTCAGAGTTCATTATGGATTTAAGCTTCTCTATAGTTCGTTCTGCCATAATAGTGTTGTCTTAATTCAGCCTTTTTCAGTCACGTGATTAATATTATAACCAGGTTGTTAAATGTGCCCTTGGGTGATTAGCCATTTAAAAAGAACATCCAAGTTTGTCTTAGCCTCTTTCAGCGGCCTGTTAAAAGTGATTATTGTCAATGAAAGTGTATCTGCACATTAGCAAGGCGATTACTGTTTTACACAAACAAAAAATTGCCGTATACCCTGTTCGGCAATAAAAGTACCCTGAAATTTATCCAAAAACTTCTCTGCTGCCCGCTGTAGTTTGTCAGGTCCTACAGGCAGCAATACGGTTCCTTTGTGGAATATTAACTTCCAACCTGTATCTTGAAAAAGAGATTTCACTTCTTTAGAACTGAGAAACCGGTGCGGTCCCTCACCATGTCCACCAAAAAGAAAAGTAAAAATACGATAAGGAATCTCGCTGGTGGCAGGAGGACAACTCAGAACCAATCGGGCATCAGGAGTTGACACTCTATGTAGCTCCTTAAGAAATGCAACAGGATCAGAAACATGCTCCAACGTTTCAAGGCTGAGCACTCTGTTGAATTCACCATTTTCAAACGGCAATTTACTATATGTATCAAGCTTAACTTGATTCACATAGGGTCTGATTGCTTGGGCAACTTTTATAAGGCCGGCAGATATCTCTGCATTAACAACCTTAGCTCCTGCTTCAGATTTAAGAATATATTCATTAGCCTCACAATCGCGCGATGTTACATTTAGTACCCTGCAATTATCAAACAGGTTCAAATGCTTCATTGATTCAATGAAACGCTGATCATGAGCTGCTTTAACCTTGTCATTTTCATCTACGTAAATGGAAGCCACCCTATCCCAATGCTGCTCAACATCCTTATCAGACCAAGGGTTTTTGTGACTACTATTTACTCTCATCCTTTCTTCCTGTTAAGTAAGGCAATTTGGTCAGCAAGAAGGCCAAAAAAGAATAGGAACATCCCTAGAGTCAACATAATAATGGAAGAATTAGGAATCCTGAAGTAAACAAAATATCCTATCAATCCCCAGAAAATTCCGGCCAATACAAACACCAGACTACCAGGAAAGAACACTTTTAGTGGATTGAACAGCATTATTATTCTAAACATCAACAGGAATGTTTTAGAGCCATCCTTAAAGAATTTTACGCTGCTATTTCTACCAATTCGCTCTGATACGAAAATAGGGAAAGTACCAATAGTATATCCTTCTTTCAAAAATGCAAGTGTTGAAGTAGTTGAGAATGAAAAACCATTAGGCATGATGTGGAGAAGGTTCATTATCAGATCACGCCTGAAACCTCTCAATCCGGAATTGAAGTCAGGAAGTTTTTGATCAACCAAAAACTCCCCTGTTTTACGGATAAGCCATTTGCCACTTTTCCGGTTTGAGACTTGAAAAGACTCAGAATTCCGTTCTCCAATAACCATTTCAGCATCATCAAGCATTGATAACATTGTATCAAGGTATACCGGATCATGCTGACCATCACTATCAAGCATCATTACCTTATCGCAGCTTGATTTTCTGATTCCTGTTTTTAAGGAAGCGCCATAACCTTTATTTACACCATGTTTCACCAGTCGCACAGGATAACCGGATACAATTGCCGCAGTATTATCGGTTGATCCATCATCAATAACTATAACCTCGAATCTATCCAACAAACCACTTTTTAGCATAGTCTCAAGCAAAGGACCGATGCCTGTTTCTTCATTGAATGCAGGGATTATGACACTAGCTTCTTTAACCATGAGATTATAATTTTGAGGCAATACTGCTGGCTATTTGGACAAACTGATCATGTGATAATTTCAACTTTTCCTTTTTGAAGTCTATATCATAAACATCATTAATCGGCACCAGGTGAATGTGTGCATGAGCTACTTCAAGCCCAATTATTGCTACACCAATCTTAGTGCACGGCACCACTTGTTTGATGGCCCTAGCCACCTTTTTGGCAAAAAGGAATAGCTCTTTATATGCATCATCATCCATATCAAAAACATAGTCAATTTCCTTCTTAGGAATGACTAAAGTATGTCCTTGTGCCAATGGGTTAATATCAAGAAAAGCCAAGAAATTATCAGATTCAGCGACTTTAAATGCCGGAATCTCACCACTAATGATTTTAGAAAATATTGTTGCCATAGCATAAAAGATTATATTATCTGATAATATCAACTATTTCAAGGGTAATTATGCCGGCAGGGATTTTGATTTCTACCAACTCACCAGCAGTTTTTCCCAACAAGCCTGAGGCAATAGGTGAATTTACAGATATCTTACCAGCCTTGAGGTCTGCCTCATTTTCAGGCACTAATGTATAAGTCATAACAACATTATTCTTCGTATTTCTGACTTTAACAGTAGAAAGAATGAGGACTTTCGAATTGTCCATCTTAGATTCATCTATTACCTTAGCATTTCTGATAGTATCCTGCAATTTGGAAATTTTAAGTTCCAACATCCCCTGGGCATTCTTCGCGGCATCGTATTCAGCATTTTCCGACAAATCGCCCTTATCACGAGCTTCAGCAATCTGCTGTGAGATAGCAGGACGTTCAACACTAATAAGTTGATCTAATTCAGCTTTGAGTTTATTTAAACCTTCTTGTGTAAAGTACATAATTATTCTTTATGAAGTTCTTGCTCAAAATAATAAGAGAAAAGACCCTTTTTTACAAGGGTCCTTTCAATACACAACAGGCTACAAGCCTGACAATCAGATATTACAGATTAATTCTGGCACCTATACTATGAGTACCACTAAATGGATCTGTATCACGGTATGAATAATCAATAGCCAAAGTAGATCCTTTTTCCTTATTTATTGGAACAGAAACAGTGAAACCTGCGCTAGGACCAGTAAATGCAGTAGTACGATCAGCTGTACTTGTAATTCCGTCTTCATAAGAATAACCACCTCTGAGCATGAGATAGGATTTTAGTTCATACTCTGCTCCTACTACGAACTGGTCGTTGGTAAAAGAGTTTGAAATAAAATTACCTGCCAAAGTTAAGCGGTGCATTTCACCCATGTAGAAGTCGTATGATGCTCCCATTGCCAACTGTGTAGGAAGTTCGAAATCAGCTGAACGTTGTTCAAGCGTAAAATAACTTTCCTGACCAGGCAATAAGCTACGAATTGAAAGTCCGTCACCACTGAAAGACATGGTTGGGCCTACATTACGTAAAGTAATACCAAACCTAATATTTTCCATTGGGCCAGTAACATATTGGATACCTGCATCCAAAGCAATACCTTGAGCACTAACATCAGAAATAACTTCTGACACAATCTTAATATTAATACCTCCATAAATAGAACTGGAGAAGGCTTTAGCATAAGATATGTTAATATTCATATAACTGGGTGAAAAGTTTCCAATTCCACCTTCAGGAAGTGCTTCAGTAGTAATAGGGATATCACCAAAGTTCATTGACATAATACCCAATCCAATGACACCGGTAGATCCAACTTTCTGTGTCAAACCAAAAGTGTTGATATCTACTTCACTACCTTTAAGCCACTGAGTATGTGAGAAGATTAACTCAGTTGCTTTAGTATGAGCAGTACCTGCAACATTGCCATAAAGACCTTCCAGTCCTTTAACGTGAGCAATATTTGCACCACCCCAACCTGAACTTCTGGCCCAGGGATTGATAAGCAGTTCTGATGCACCTGCCTGTCCGGTTCTATCTTTATTACCGGCCTTCAACTGACTAAAGGGTACAATAACTGAACCGATTATCAGTGTGGCAACTATATATTTAGAGATCTTGTTCATAATCAATAATTTGTTGTGTTGTTTTTCCATATTCATTACCACTATGCATTAGAATGCGTTAAGGTCAATTGGACGTAATGAGCCAAACCATTTAACAATCTTCTCACCAACGCCATCAGCTTTTACATGTATCAGATAAACACCACCAGCAATCGGGATACCAGCATAGTTTTTCAGATCCCACTCAATGGAAGTACCAGCCTCGTCCTTAGTAAACTGCCTTATCATCGAACCATTGGTAGAATAAATAGTAACAGTACACTTACGTGGTAGGTTAGCTATCTTAACTCTATTATCCAGCTGGTTTGTTTCATAGGTTGAGTAAGCATAATAAGGGTTTGGTATTACAGTAATCAAATCCAGATCTGTTTTTGCCTTCTCTACATTATTGTCAGTAGTAGCTACATTTTCAGTACTGAAGCCATACATCGGGTAATTTCTATTTTCAACATCATCAGCAAGTTCTGCATAACCTTCGTGCGATACACTATAATAGCGCTGATAAGGTTTTGCGATTCTGATACGCACTTTAGCTTCATTTGCTAACCATTCATGCTCAGGATTAGCTAAAGGTATATTGACATACATAGCACTGGAATAAACCAAAGCTCTTTGTGTACCACCACCTAAAGTTACAGGAATGTTATTTCTAAGAGTAGCACCGGCATCATAAGCAGGTATGTTGGCAATAGCTACTGATTTACCGGTAGTATGTGCAAACACATAGATATAATGCATTCCTCCGAAAACTAATTCACCACCTGGGGTAAATACATTACCGGTTGGATTGAAAATCATATCACGTCCATTATCTCCAACAAGCCATGAGTTCTCACCAAATACCATATTCAAACGCTCCCCTGTTTCAAGGTTAATTGCATAACCCGGGAACCAACCCATTCCTGTTTCACTAATGTAATTTGAGTTAAGGAATGGATCGCTGCTTGATACACCGGCTTCACCATTAACATTTACGGATGCACCTGCACGAATGTTGAATCGTTCAACCCCACCTTCAGATAAGGTTCTGTCAGCACACATTTCAACTACAGGAACACGGGTCCACTTAGTTTTATCAGGAGTAAAGACAACATCCACACTTGCTATATCTGCAAATCTGCTAGCCACTTTAGATATATTTCTGAATGCAGTACCATAAAGAGCATCCTGCTCACTTGTTGCAGTCATAATATAAGGTGCCCAGGTACCACTTACAACCTTCTCATAATTTGAGTTAGGGTCAAATGGCGTGGAAGGCATATTATAGTCACTGTTAACAGGATTAGAAACATCGGAAACAACACCAGACCTGATCCAGTTGAGCGATGGCACACCGTCAACATCAGGCAATCCATATATCCATGGTTTAGTGCTATCTGCATAGGTGAAGGTTGATTCCAACAATCCATTGTTTTCAGTGATAATGCCCCAAATTGGTGCTGGAGGATCTTCAGCATTATATCCAATTCTGTATGGACCAGGAGTTAGTGGTTGATCAATTGTGATAGCTATACCAAGTTCAGGGAACAATTGCTCATTCTTATACGATATTGTAGTATCTGAATGATATACCTTGTTATTGGTATTATCAATCAGTCGCCAATGAGCCTTATAGTTAATAGTACTATCAGCACCAATCATCATCTGATATGGAACAAGAGAATCAAATGCCAATACATACGATGCATTTTTAACATTAAGAGGATCAATTACCCTGATATCAACCGGGCCTTTACCTGCTTTGTATTTAGGATTGTATGCAATTGGATAATCAGCGCTTCCATATACATTAAGAGAATCAACAGGCTTTTTGTTTAAAATTTCTGCTACTGTCTCATCAGTAAAATCTAGCACATTACTACCATTACCCTGACCTTGCAAACGTGTAATTTCAACACCGTCGCCAAATTCAGAATTTGCTTTTACTGTTCCCACAATTTTATGTGGAATGGCAGTATATACTTTAATATTCTTTCTACCGGCCAGATAAACACGCTTCTGTCCATTAAGTCCTATTATTCCTTCTTCCTGTGATCCCGGATCAGCGCTGTACTTCATATATTCATTGTGACCATAGGCCAGTGCCAGGTAATAGTACTGCTTGTGATTTACGAGTGATTGACCGGTGAATGCGTCTTCAGTAAGTCTAAAGGTATGGCGTATACCTAAATCAGATCCACTTACTTCTTCAACCGGGACATTGGCATTTAATGCCTGATCAAAGTTATGATTAACCAATTGCTTAATATTGTTCTTTACATCTGTCTGATAAACAATACGTGCCAGTTTCTGATCATGAATGTCAGCAACAGAAACAGTTGCATCTTTTAATTGGAATATCTGATATCCTTCAAAACGGTAGTAAGGATCAAAATCAAAACCTGTACTATTAGCAACAGCAAGGATTGCCGGGTCTAATTCAGTATAGCTTTCATTGATATTATTACCAGCGTCATTAGTTTTACGGTTACTGATGTAGAAAATTAATCCTTCATCAAGCTCACGAATAGTAAGATCAGGAGCATTTGGTCCACTAACTACAGCAAAACAGTTATCAAACAATAGTTGGCACTTGTCATCCACAACCTGTAAAAGCTTAACAGAAGCCCATGGGCCACCTGAAGCAGCACGTGCCCAGGGAATACCAACAGTGATATAGTTAACAGCACCCGGCTCGAGTACGAAAGGACCGGCTGACTGCATGAAACGACGGTCTTCAGGATTATTCTGAGCACTTTCCTCTGTCCAGTATTTTGGACCGGCAGGAGGTAAACCACCTGTACCCCAATCACAAACGTCAGTATCACCGGGGAACATGAAATCACAGGCAGGTCCATAAGCACCGGTTGAGATATGGCCATTACCGCCATACATCATTTTAGTATTATCAAGCCAGATACCTCTCAGGTAATTATAATATTGTGGAGCATAGTCAGGGTCATACATATATGGACCTGCAGCACCGAAGTTATTATGATAAACAAATCGACGCATTCCGAAACGTTCATCATCAACAATACCATTACCAAAGTTCACACCATTGATAGCTTCTGACCGAACGATAAAGTTTCCACTCTGCTGATTACCCTCTTCACCATAGTTCATAGGTAGAGTAGATCCGTTTAATCCAACGATACTGCAATCACCATTGAATGAAGGGCCGAGGATGCCATCACCCTTAAAGGATGGGTTATCAGATCCATCAGGATCCATATAAGGTCCCTGGAAGAAGTCAACTCCAATTGCTGGAGGCTGATCACCATATGCCCAGAACTGTCCGTCACCATCTTTAGGTTTACCATTGTATGAATATCCTAATCCTCTGTCTACATCACAACCAACATAGTCGTCTTTAGCAAATCCAAGGTCTGTGTCAACCCACTGACTGAAATATGTACCGGTTAAACGGTAAGTAGAACGATTAATAATTTCATAGCTATAGAAAGTCATGTTATTGATTTCATCATTAGTGGCAAAACCAAAAGCCTGACCTCTAATTTCCAAACCAATAGGAGTACCTTGTGTTTCAGTATGAATGTTACCTTTATCATTGAAAACCCACCATAAGGTTTCATCACCTTTAATAACCTGGTCTGAAAGCAGTCCACCTTTTACTGTACCTTCAATGGTCTCTTGAGTAGCAGTAGCAGAGTGACAGAGTTCATTCGAGAGGTCATAATATGGATAATCACCGCTTTCAGGCTCATAAGTACCACTACCGTTGGCATCATAAAATGGCGCCAGGTAGTAACTTTGTTTCTTTGAAAGATCACCATGTGCAGGCCATTCTAGAATGGAAGCAGGAATCTGGTAATTGGGATTTGAAGCTTTATTTTCATTCCAGGCAATAAACTCATCCACCTCGTTACGAGTAATCGGGTAAAGCCTGTCATATTCGGCACAAGTACCTTCATCAATGGCAGCTGTGCCATCAATGGTAAGTGGGCCAGGCCAGAAATCATTACCTGTACCAGGGCTGGCACTATTGGGACCCTGACGGAAACGCAATGCAGCGAGCTTTAGCTGATCATTAACGTCAATACCACCAATCCACAATGCTGCAGAAAACATGGAAGTCTTACGTGAACCTTTAGGAATCTCATATTGAGCTACCTCAAAGTCCCACCACATATCACCACCAGTATTGATACGGGTGCGGACATTGTTGACTTCTAGATATTTAAATCCGGCACCCGGCAAACAACCGGCTGCAGTTGATTTTATAACAGGACCTGAGGACTTGGAACCGGGACCTTTATAATAATCAGCGAAGCCGGGTACTGCAAATATCGTTATGAGCAGCGCGGCTAAAAGTATACGGAGTGTATTTTTCATAGTCATTATATATATTTTAATCTTTTCAGTTTACAAGTCTTACTATTAGAAGTTCAGTATTAAACCAAGACGAATTTGACGTGGTGAACTGTAATTATATGGACTATTGATGCGAATACTATATAAGTCGCGGAATGCCTGAGGATCAAGCTGGTCTTCAATCTGATTCTGATATTCGGCGGCAGCTAAATAACCATCATCGTCAGGATTACCAGTAGCTCCATATACACTCATAATATTCTTTGAATCGAATATATTAAGTACCTGGAGGTAGATATTCAGATATGAAGAGCGGTTTTCATTCCATGCAATATTTATATCCTTGTCAACCCTTCCGTCAATTCTAAATTGCCATGGTAAACGTGAGCCATTGATTGAACCATCAATAATTCCTGATTGACCAAGAGCAACGATCTTACTAGACCTGGTATATGGAGTTCCTGATCCACCAAATATGGTAAAGTTTACACCGGTATTCTTGAGCAGTTGCATTGATTTAACAACTTCCTTTCCGGTTTCATCGGTTTTGGTTCTTCTGATAACCGGACCGTTATATTCTTTTCCTTCACCATAGCGATAGTCGAGCATCAGGTTAATGGCATGACGACGGTCAAAACTCATTGGGAACAGAGTACGAAGGTTTGGCTGACCGGTTTGAATCAATCCCTTTGCAAATTCAGGGTCAGAACCGGTTCCATTGGCAAACTGTAAGGTATAACTTGCCCTAACTCTGGTATTAGTGGTACGACGCATATCATAAGATACAGTTAAACCTTTGACAGTCGAGAAGTCGATATTATTATATGAGTAGTATGTTTTAGGATAAGCGGCAGTATAACGGAAGGCTTGTATCTGATCACGAATCTCACGATAATATGCTGATAGAGTCAGTGATGAACTTGCAGATAGACGTTGCTGGAAACCAAGTTCGTAGTCAATGGTCTTTTCAGGTTTCAGATTTGGATTATTGATATCCGGACTTCCCTGAAGTGGAAGATAATAATATGAAAGTGGACTCATGCGCAGTGCGTAGGTCGGACGTTGTGTCAGAACATCATAGTGGGCAAAGAATAATGCTTCATCACTAATTGGGAAAGAGAATGAAACACGTGGCATAACAGAAACCTGAGGTTCATAATCACTAAAAGCTTTAGATGACACAGTTACATTGTCTTTGTCAACCAGGTATGGGGTAACCCCGTTACCGGCATCCAAAGTTGTTGTTGGGTCAGTAACAACAAGCCCTTCTGAGTTGAACCAGTTGTTGCCATCACGATAACCCATTATTGAAGTTGGATTCCTCAAATTGTCAACATAAACAACATAGTCATCACCCATATTTTCCGGATGTGAACCAAGGTCATTTACCTCACTTACAGTTCTTGCCTGATACAATGTATAAGGATCTGTCAGCACTTTCTGATTAGCATCAAACCTATCGACGCGAAGCCCAATATTGAAAATAAGATCATCAAATGCAAACTTGTCCTGTACATAACCTGCCATATAGATAGGTGTGAAAGGAGCAATCTCACGGGTATACATTCCATTCTCATCCTGTTTGGTAAAGAAATCATCGAAACTTGGACTTTCTGAAAGTTTCATCTTATTACCGGTATATGAGTATCCACTGTAGTTGGCAAGGAAACTGCCATTATTGAATAATTCATCGGGGCTAAACATATCAATAGATATTGCTTTATCCAATGATTTTGTGAATAGTTTGCCGTTGGCATCATAATAATTGATTGTGTAAGTATTGATATCATACGAATCAACATCTATCCAGTCGGTACCATCAGTTGGAAGACCTAATTGCTGACGCATGTTTATATCAAAGTTACGCTGAGAAGCCTGGTCATATTTACGATCATAATAGATAGTATCCATGAATACATTGTCCAGATATACGAGATGTGGATTAGCGACATCGAGCTGCTCTATGTGTGAATTAGTCAAACCACGCATGAGTTCCCACAATGCATTTGGAGCATATGTATAGAACCTGTCAACACGCTGTTCATAGATAAAACCAAATTGAAGTGCATGGTTGCCTATATCGGCAGATGCATTGGCATTCAAAGCATATTGCTCATTATCAGAAACCTGGTAAGCGGACTGAGTAGTACCAATCTGTAAAGCACCCGGAGCACCCCAGTAGCCATAAGCACCATCAGCACCCATTCCATTTAAGAGTCCTCCTCCTTCAATAATCCTGTTCAGATTTGCATGGTAAACTGTTGAAGGGAAGAGTTCATAATATTGACGTGTATAATTAGCTGTGATAGGATTAGCATCACCAGGTGTGAAATTAACATCAGTATCAACGAAACCATTATGGATATACGCAGTTTTGCCACTAATAGAGTCAAATGCCAGTTCGTTGGTATATGAACGCTGTTTTGCAGTTTCATATTTACCAAGATAGCCATAACGAAGCAAGTCGTCCTTATGGTTTGCATCCTGAACTGTTTGAGTAGATTTTGTATAGTCGGCCTGGATGGTATAATAAACATTCTTAATAAATGATTTACCATCAGGATCTGAAGGGAAGCGTTGGGTAAAACGGCCAAAGACCCTCCATGTATTGCCAATAATCTGCGCATTATTGTTATAATTGAACATTGACTGCGCAAAGTTGAAATTCTTCCCGTCAGAATAATTGATAGATCCACCAAGTGATAGGTTGATATTCGGGCCGGTTTTAACGTCCAACTTACCTGAAGCATTGATATCAAGACTTTCAGTATTAAGTGTTGATTTTGAATATTCAAGGTGCTCTTTTCTAATAAAGTTGGTATTATAATAGGTACCTAAACCTGAACCAGTCAATCTGAGTGGATTGAGTTCAAGTTCTTTTAGCACATCGTCCTTAACCTTATATACACCTGTAGCAGTAGGGCGGCTATCTTTATTATAGGTTACTTCACCAGCAATAAAATAGCCAAGTAATGCACTTTTCTTTTCACCATTTTCATCCCGGCTCCAGAGCAGTGGACCCTGCATATTCAAACCTGCCCGGTTATAACCGAAGGCATCCAGATATTCAGATGTTTGCAGTTCAATACCGGCACCAAATTCACGGCTGGGGCCTTTGGTAGTAACGTTAATAATACCACCAGTAGCATCACCATATTGAGCAGGAACTCCTGAAAGGATAACAGAAACCTGTTCAATGGCAGATTCAGGTAGTGAAGATGAACCACGAACCCTGATTCCGTCTATATACATTACAGTACCATCAGCTCTTTGTCCACGAACACTACCACGTTCACCATCTGATGAGAACACACCACCTACTGTAGTTGCAATAGCATTTGCCGAGCGGTTAGGCATCTTTGCAATTTCCTCTGATGTAACTGTTGCTCCCACTGATGTTTTATCCTTATCGATCAAGGGAACTTTATAATCAATGACTTCGAACTCAGTAAGTTCAACCATCGTTGATTCCATATTAATATCAGAGAAGGTGATCTGGTCTGATTTGATTTGAATACCCTTGATCAATACAGGTTTATAACCTACATAGGTTGCTTTCAAATCATACTTACCAGGAGTAATCGGCTTAATGGTATAGTTACCATCAAAGTCGGAAGTTGTACCTCCAGCTTGTGTCCCCCCAAGTTCAACGATAATATTCACAAATGGGATAGGTTCATTTGTGGTCTTATCGAGTACTTTCCCTCTTAGGGTTCCCGATTGTGAGAACACTAACAGATTCGCTGTCAGTACCAACCAAAAAGTTAGTAGAAGATTTCTGATCATACCAATGAAATTTTATGTTAGAATATAGGTGTTTGTGTGTAAGCTATTTTAAAGCGGGTAAAGGTAGCAATAAATTATTTTGCCCCACAAAAAAATTGAATCTAAGTGAACAATTTTAAACTGGCTATGGAATATACGGTGCTCTAAGGACTTCGCTATAAATTATAGCTCTTTTCAAATCAAATTCATGTTGCTGTTCTTCTGAATCAGAAATATCATTATAATCCGGCTTGTCATTTATAACGCGCTGATCCTGTGCATAATGTCGTGTAGCATACTGCCTTGTAAAGTAATCAAGTGGCACTTCATCTCTAATCACTTCCAATGACTCAGCTTCATTCTTTTTGTAACCTGACATTTTTCTTTCCCACGATTGTTCATCTATATCAGGTATATAAGCTTCTTCTTCAGCTTCTGGCTGCCGTGGTATCTGGTCTCCAAATAGTTCTTCCAGGATGTTTCGTGGTTGCGCCGGCTCATAAACTGGTGGCGGCACAGTTGGCTGCTCCCAACTCTCAGGTGCTTCTTGCTGAACCCGTCGTTGTTGTTCAGCTTGAGCTGCACGCTTCTTATCCATTTTTTGCTTGTTGGAATATAATGACCATCCAACCCAAGCCAACCCTAATAATAAGTATAGAAAATCATCCATCTGATTCCTCCTGATTAGTGTGTAAAGATACTAAATTATTATAGGTTAATTGCTTACTGCTATGAATCTTAATATAATAAAAAGACATATTATAATGGCTGAATTCGCAAATCACAATAATCTTCGTGATTTGTTTAATTTCTTTGACCTTTTATAACTCCGCTTCATCATCTTCTTGGTCTCTCTTGCCTGAATTTTGTAATGTGTCTTTTGTCGTTTGTTTAGTTCTGCATTGATTTCATTAGTTTCTCTTTGTAAGGCTATCTCCGCCTTTTCAACCTCTGATTTCTTAATCAGCGAACATGATCCAAGAGCAAGGCAGAACAAAACTAATAATGAGGTTCTCTTCAATTTGTTGCGATCTGAAAAAATTAGCCTGTAATCCATCCAAGCGAAAATTAATTTGACATTCATCACTTGATGCAAAAATATTATCTTTATTGGCTCGTTTACATGATGCGGACATTTAATTTCATTCATCAGCCATATAATATTAAGAATTTGATATTGCACCTTGTAAAATTATTCATGAAAGATAATCTTGTATAACCAAAAATGCACAAACCGATAACATTCTTTTTATTGTGTCTGGCTGCAATTACATTTAATTCTTGTGGTAAAGAAGAGACGCGCGATGTAATACCCTATGTTTATGTTAATTTTGCGATGTATCCCAATACCATCGATTTCATCAGGTGGATATAAGGGTATCATAATATACCGCCCCCAGAATGACGAATTTATGGCTTATGAAAGGGCATGCCCCCATGATCCTCTCATCGATGGTGCACGAGTTGAAGTAGAATCATCGGGTATTATTGCCATAGATTCAGTATGTGGCTCCCGATTTCTACTAACAGATGGTTCCCCTATAGAAGGGCCTGCAGTAATTTCTTTAAAGCAGTACCGCACCAGTTATGATGGGCATATACTTATGGTTTACAATTAATACCTATAGTGTTCAGGTTTGTAGGGGCCTTCAGGTGATACTCCAATATAGGCAGCCTGTTCAGAAGTTAGTGTGGTTAGTTTAACGCCAATCTGCTCCAGATGCAATCTGGCCACTTCCTCATCCAATTTCTTTGGCAAACGGTAAACACCAACTTCATAGTTGTTAATCCAAAGGTCTATTTGAGCAAGTGTTTGATTGGAAAATGAGTTACTCATCACAAATGATGGGTGACCGGTAGCACAACCAAGGTTAACCAATCTGCCTTCTGCCAAGAGAAAGATGGCATTTCCCGATTCAAATATATATTTATCTACCTGTGGTTTAATATTCACTCTTTTAACACTAGCGGAACTATTCAACCGATCAACTTGTATTTCATTGTCAAAGTGCCCAATATTACAAACAATGCTCTGATCTTTCATTCTGCTCATGTGTTCAAAGGTTATAACATCACGGTTTCCGGTGGTGGTAACGTAAATATTGCCTTCAGCAAGAGCATTTTCAATAGTATTGACTTCAAAGCCTTCCATTGCAGCCTGCAGAGCACAAATTGGATCAATTTCAGTTACAATAACCCTTGCTCCATATGACCTCATTGATCTGGCACAACCTTTGCCGACATCACCAAATCCAAGAATGACAACCACCTTACCGGCGATCATAACATCAGTAGCACGCTTTATGCCGTCGGCAAGTGATTCATGACAGCCATACAAGTTATCAAATTTAGATTTGGTAACAGAGTCATTTACATTTATTGCAGGTATCAGGAGCTCACCTGATTCATACATTTGATATAATCTATGAACACCGGTTGTTGTTTCTTCTGAAACACCTTTAAGATCTTTAACTACTCTATGCCAACGCTGGTTATCCTCCAAAAATGCATCCTTGAGTGTATTGAGTATAACGGCTTCCTCTGCATTTCCAGCCACATTATCAAGCAGTTCAGGATTCTTTTCAGCAGCATAGCCTTTATGGACCAATAGAGTAGCATCACCTCCATCGTCAACTATAAGTTGAGGGCCCAATCCTCCGGGGAATGATAGAGCTTGTAGTGTGCACCACCAATATTCTTCAAGAGTTTCGCCTTTCCAGGCAAATACTGGTATTCCAGTAGCGGCAATAGCAGCTGCGGCATGATCCTGTGTTGAGAATATATTGCAACTTGCCCATCGCACTTGAGCCCCCAATGCTACAAGTGTTTCTATCAAAACGGCGGTTTGTATGGTCATATGAAGTGATCCTGTAATACGAACATCCTTCAGAGGTTTCTCATGTGCAAACTTCTGTCTAATAGCCATGAGTCCCGGCATTTCTTTTTCAGCAATCTCAATTTCCTTACGGCCAAATTCTGCAAGCGTAATGTCTTTGATTTTATATGGTAATGAAGTTGTTTCTGTAATATTCATCTCTCGCTATTTTATATCATTTTTAAGGCTGCAAAGGTATGAATTATAATAATACAATAAGCTGAGAAAGCTATGTCCTTTCCTAACCAACCATCCGTTGATGTTTAAGCTTATCTGCCAGTTGCCATCTTGGCTTATTCATCACAATTTCCTTTCTGATAATCTATTATTCCTTATTTTCGTGCCCTATTAGTCGTGAATTATGAGTATATTAAAATTAATTTCCAATACAAGGCAAGAAGGAAGAAAGCAGTTGGCTGTGCTTATTGATCCTGATAAAACCGATGATTCAAAGCTGAAACAAATTGCCCTGCTGGGTGCAGATAACAAGGTTGACTATTTCTTTGTGGGAGGCAGCTTACTCGTAAATAATGGATTGGATAATTGTATAAAAACAATTAAAGATCTGTCGGGGATACCGGTAGTGCTATTCCCAGGCAATACGTTACAGATGAGCTATCGTGCCGATGCCATGCTCTTCCTGTCGCTTATATCGGGCCGAAATCCCGAAATGCTTATCGGTCGTCATGTTGTGGCGGCGCCTTACCTAAAGCTCAGCAATGTAGAGGTTATTGGTACCGGTTACATGCTTGTTGAAAGCGGGAAGCCGACTGCCGTCTCCTACATGAGTAATTCAAGTCCCATACCTGCCGATAAGGATGATATTGCAATGTGCACAGCCATGGCAGGAGAAATGCTTGGTCTTAAACTTATTTTCATGGATGCCGGAAGTGGTGCCATTCATCCTGTTTCTGCCTCCATGATTCAACATGTAAGCCAAAGCATCGACATTCCACTTATTGTTGGCGGTGGAATTTCAACTCCTGAGCTCGCACAGAAAAGTGCTGTTGCCGGGGCTGATGTAATAGTTATCGGTAATATTGTCGAGAAGAAACCTACTGTCATAGCTGAAATCGCCTCCGCCCTCAGAGATGTTCGGGTAACAAATAAACCTCATTCCAATCTTAATCTATAAACGTCATAATAATATGAACAAACTGCTTACTACCCTTCTCCTTGCTTTACAATTATCCTTTGTCTTCGCACAGGACAAAATGCTAGTCCCGGAAGAAATAATGGCCAATAGAAAGCTCTATCCAACTACACTCATTAATCTCAAATGGCAGGGCAACACAGGTTTTTACACATGGCAGGTTCCCAATGCTATTCTGAGAGGCCATGTCAATAATGACCAAAGAGATACACTTGTTACACTTGGGAAGTTTAATGAACTATTAACTAGGGCAGGCAAAGAATCGGTAAAAAGAATACCATATATCAACTGGCTGGACGGAACAACCATGCAGTTCAGCATTGATAATGACTATTATTCAATAAACCTTGCAAAGTCATGGAAAGATGGAATAATGTCCATAAATCATAGCTTACCTGCTAAAGCTGCCAATGCTGATGCAGCGCCTGTTAATGGATATTTGGCCTATACTGTTGAAAACGGACTATATATCTCTGATGGAAGCAAGGAAATTGTTGTGGCGGAAGACCAGAACAAAGGCATAGTATATGGGCAAACTGTTCATCGTAATGAATTTGGAATTAGCAAAGGCACTTTCTGGTCTCCCGCAGGTAATTTGCTGGCATTTTATCGAATGGATGAATCCATGGTAACTGAATACCCATTGGTTGATGTTACCGCCCGTGTTGCAGAACTCAATAACATTAGGTATCCCATGGCCGGAATGGCAAGTCACCATGTCACCGTAGGAATATACAATATCAATAATAAACAGACAGTGTATCTTAATACTGGTGAGCCTAAAGAACAATACCTCACAAACATAGCCTGGAGTCCTGACCAACAATACTTATTTATTGCAATTCTTAACCGCGATCAAAACCACTTAAAACTTAACCAGTATGATGTGAACACCGGCAACTACATAAAAACACTTTTTGAAGAAAAGAATGACCGCTATGTAGAGCCCCTAAATCCAATGTTGTTTATTCCAGGCAATGATGACCAGTTTATTTGGCAGAGTCAGCGTGATGGATTCAACCATTTGTATCTGTATGATATTAGTGGAAGTCTCGTAAAACAACTCACATCAGGCAACTGGATGGTTAATAGCATTCTTGGTTATGATGATTCAGCAAAAGGCATTTTCTATACCTCATCTGAAGCTTCTGCAATTGGCGAGCATCTTTATTATCTCAACCTTAAAACCGGCAAACACAGGCAGCTAACCAACAATAGTGGCACTCACCGGCCCTTGGTTCGTACTGATGGGAAATATTTTATAACTACATACAGTAACTTGACAACACCTTCAGTGTCCTTACTGGTAGATGTAAAAACCGGCAATACCAAAGAACTAAACAAGTCGGAAAATCCATTGACTGAATATTCACTTGGTGAAACCAACATTTTCACCATTAAATCGGCTGATGGAACCACAGATCTATTTTGCCGGCTTATTAAACCGGCAAATTTCGATGCTTCGAAGAAATATCCTGTATTTATTTATGTTTATGGTGGGCCTCACGCACAATTGGTTACCGACACATGGATGAGTGGAGGTTTGTTCCTGCAATATATGGCACAGAAAGGTTACGTTGTTTTCACACTCGACAATAGGGGGTCAGCCAACAGGGGCTTTGATTTCGAGAGCATTATACATAGGAATTTAGGGGTTGCTGAAATGGCTGACCAAATGAAAGGAGTGGAATACCTGCTAACATTGCCTTTTGTAGATACCAACCGTATCGGTGTGGATGGATGGAGTTATGGTGGATTTATGACTGTAAACCTCAAGCTTACTTATCCTAATATATTCAAGGTGGCTACTGCCGGTGGCCCGGTATGTGATTGGAAATACTATGAAATTATGTATGGTGAGCGATATATGGATACTCCCGAGCAGAATCCTGAAGGGTACAAGTCAGCTAGCCTTATTGAACGCGCAGGCCAGTTGGAGGGCAAGTTGCTTATCATACACGGGGGCATCGATAATACTGTCGTTTGGCAACAAAGCCTAGATTTTGTGAGAGCATGTATTGAGAACAAGAAGCAGCTTGACTATTTTGTCTATCCAACACATGAACATAATGTAGGAGGTATTGACAGGGCTCATTTATTTCGAAAGATTTCGGAGTATTTTGACACAAACCTTTAATTAATCCAGGATGACTATTTCTGCATTCTGAATGACTTCGGAGTCATGCCCGTATGTCTTTTAAAGTATTTCCCAAAAAAAGAATTATCAGGGAAATTAAAATGATCAGATATTTGTTGAAGTGAAGCAGATGTATTTAAAAGCATTTTCTTTATCTTGAGCACAATCATATAGTCGATCCATTCTCCGGCAGTATGGCCTGTAATTGCCTTTACTTTTATTGAGAGATGCTTCGGAGTAATTGACAATTTAGATGCATAATAATTTAAATTATGCTCTTTTTCACAGTATTTATTCACCAATTGAAGAAATTCCCTTAGCAATATCTCACTTTGTATCATCTTTCGATCTGTTCTGGGATTTCGTTCATAGATTGCACTTAATTCGTAAATCAGTATCATGACAATATGATACATGATTTCTCTACTGAAAACCCGATCTAAATCACTAGTGCGAATTTCTGCCATTCTCAACAAGTTAAGCAGGTAATCTATATCTGAGGGGGATAAAGTAAGCAAGGGTTGCTCAAAGCTATGAAGGAAATAGGTAATTGCAATATGTGAATCAATTGTGGTTACATAATATGATGAGGCAAAAAGGAGATATCCTGAAAAATCAGGCGAGCTTTGATTGATTATGAAAGGTGATAAGGTGAAAAAGGAACATACCGTTCTTGCCTTTATCCTTACAATTCTGTCATCTAGCGTGAATTCCAGTGAACCATCCATACAGAATACAGTAAAAATACCAACATTGGTCTCCTGCAGTTCCTTAACCAGGGCTTCATGGAGATTGTCATGAGAAATGTTGAAAATGGCAATTCGAGCGCCGGAGCTCCGGGTATCAGCACCTTCAAGAAAGTTTATCAATGGAAGGTTAAGCATGCTTGATCTCTTTTCGTAAAGTTAACACAAAATGAGATAGAATGCTACTTTTTTAACGCTGCCTTTGTGAAAATATATGCAGGTAATTCCTGGTCAAACTTTATCCCTGTTATTTTAAACTCCGTACCCTTCCCTTCCTTAAGCATATCCTTGTAAACAATTGTAGTTGGGAACCACCTGCCTTGTAATTGCTTTACATCAGTCAGGGTTGTGCGTTTAAGCAATTGCCCGCCTTTCGCGTACAATTCCTCCTTTAATGGAATAAATCGCTCTGCATCAATCCACATTTTTCTTTTATAATACGCCACATCATCTAATACAGCAATGAGTTCCAGAATGGTCGTTTTTCTACCTTCTATTGTTTCCACTCCCACTATTTTGACGCCGTACACATCAGTAAGTTTACGGTCCTCCATCATATCTTCATATGAGAGGTCAGAGCCCATGACCGATTGCCTAAGCAGATGCCCTGATATTTGTATGGTGCGGTCAGATGCCGGTGAGTATATCCACAACTGATCTTTCAACTTTAGCATTTTGGTTCCTTGGTCACGGGCAGGACTCAGGTATTCAGTGAATGACTGCTTCTCCCCTTCTGCATATGACCGGGAGGTAATGGTGCGACTGCTTCGCTTACCGTGTATTGTCATGGTTGATTCAAATACCCTGTTTCTCGACGACATATTATCATCAACCTTTTGCAATATCGCTTTAGCATCCTGGGCATTCATCGTTAATGCTATCAGGATTCCTATGAGTATTAAGAATATTCTTTTCATTATTTCCGTTCTCTGATTAACTATAATTATTAAATCACGTATTGGCTTTATGCTTACCAACCGGTCTTTAAAGCCTATGATTATCTGCTTTTATTTTTTCACCATTATTGACTTCTGTTTTGATGTGTTCCGTCCATATAACTATACTTCCAGTTCTTTAAAGAGGCGGGCCGTCTTCCTTTTATAGATAGCAAAGCCAGCCAGTGCATTGCCTAAAACCATGGCCAATGTACCTGGTATAAAGCCAATGTAAAAGAGCCGTGGGGTAATATATGCCCTGAACTTTTGAGGCATCATCATGCTTGAATTATCCAACACTCTACCAAAGTCAATTCCATAAGTTTGTAAATACCCGCATAAAGCCAATCCAAAAACCGTTCCAACTATTGAACCCATGATTCCAATAAGAACGGCCTCCATCATAGTTGTACTGTAAATATGTGATTTCTCTTCTCCCAATGCCAACCGGATACCATATTCTGTATATCTGCGTAATCCACCCAGAAGTCCGGTATTCCAAAGTACAATCGACATAGCGATAACGAAAACAAGTATCATAATAAAACTCATACTATCGGCCAGCTTCAGGTATTCATCAAGTCCATTCTGGTCTCTCAGTCGTAACATTACCGGTGAAAATTCATCATCAGCCTTCGTGAAGGTTTCATTAAACGATGATTTAATCAGTGCTGCCTGCTCATCATCGTAATAACCGGCATGTGAAAAGCCCAGAATTTCACCTGAAGCATCCTGCATATCCAGAATATTACGGGCATCAGACAAGTCAATAATCACCGCGCCTCTATCAAGCATAGCCACTCCAAACCTCACAGTACCGGCCACGATAAAATTACTAAACATCATTGCTCCATTCATGGTATTGCCAAACAAGGTCACTTTATCACCCACTTGAACTTTAAATCTAACGGCGAAGTCCTCACTTATAAGGGCTTCTCCCTTATTGTCCGGCATTTTTCCCTGTACAATTGACCGTAAAATATTCATCCTCTCTGATTCCTTGGATTGGGGATTCAGCAAATCAACAGCAATACCCACTGCCTGTCCCTGCGCTCTCGTCTCACCCAATGAATCGGGTATATCCAACAATCCTCCAAACCTGATACGGTTTACCCACTCCATTTCAGGATATTGTTTTTCCAACTCTGCTGTCAGATCATCTGCGCCAAGTATTGCCAGATCATTAGGTAACTGGGTTTCATTCTGAGCATATGCCTGTGTCATAACCCTTACATGCCCGGTAGTGAAATCAGCATTAACATCTATCATATCCTTGAAGATGCCTGTAAGCCATCCGGTCATTAAAACCGTAAGAAATACACCCGTCGACACAACCAGCACAGGCAAAAGACTTCGTTGTCTATCCCTAAGCAGACCTTTGAAGATGAAGCGTATCATTGTATCTTTCCTTTCAGTGCATCGGTGGGTTTCATACGTGATATTCGTCGAGCAGGTAAATAACTCATAATAGTTGCTGATAATATTACAAAAAGAGTCGTGGTAATGATTAGTCCTATACTATAGTATGGGTAGATAGTCTCTGCCATGGTAATGCCCATATCGTCCACACCAAAGGTTATACCCTTTATACCCAACCACAAAAAAAGTGGAATTCCATATAAAGCACCAAGTATAGTAGCCAGGATACTGTGTGTTGCCCCTTCAACTGTGAATATACCTACAACCTGGGCACGTGTCATTCCCAATGCTATATAAGTTCCTATTTCTTTTTGCCTCCTAAAAATCGAGAGTATTTGAGTATCAAAGATAGCCAGCAATGCAATAATCAGCAGCATTGCCTGCATAACCATGGAGCCCCCCTTCTTTGCATGGATTATTTGATTAAGCTCAGCCAGCAGGAATTCAGTATCCTTATATATCCATGGTCCAACATTCTCATTTATCTCATCTGTTCCTGAAACCAGCAGGGTTGCTTCGCCGGGCAGATCCATCATTTTCTGAAGGGTATTCAAATCTATCCATATCTGTCCATTGTCAACAGCAGGAACATTACAATTGAACACATCTGCTATTTTCACTTCCAGGGCATCAAAGGTCCCATCCTTGTCCCTCCATCTAATCAAAACTTTATCGCCTTTATTCAATCGTGTCGTCAAAGCCATTCTCTTGCCAATGAGGGCATTGATCTCCTGCCCATCCTGATGCAGCATTGAAGAGGGAAATTTAAGTATCTGCTGATCCGGATTAATCCCTTTAAGAAGTACACCTTGCATTCTTCCCTGAGGGTAGGCAGTGGCTTGAACTATAAGAACAGGTGTGAGTTTTCCTTTATCGGTGAACTTTTTCGCTTCTCCAACTACCGGCCCATGTGCATCCTGAATGGAAAACAGGTCATATTTATCGTATGCTGAATGCCAAAGCTGCCCTTGTCCTATCTCCCACTCCTTAGTATCGCGTCTACCCTGCCGGTCCCATCCGCTAAGCATTCCATTATAGAACAAGATTACCACATATGCAAAGGAGAGCACGGCAACAATTAGCCAGGTACGCAGACCAGCTCCCAGCAGGTTTCTGAATGCTAATTTGAACGCTATCATGTTACTATGCTTTTATGTGATCAGTAATCCTTTCATCGGCGGCAATCTTCCCATCAGCAAGATTCACTATCCGGTCAAGGTACTTCATTACCTTCTCATCATGAGTGGCAAAGATGAAAGTCACCTTCAACTCTTTATTCAGCTTCTTCATAGTTTGGAGTATATGATGAGAATTCTTTGAATCAAGGTTTGCAGTAGGCTCATCAGCCAATACTATTTTGGGCTTTTTCACCATAGCACGAGCGATAGCTACCCGCTGACTTTCACCCCCCGACAGCATTGATGGTTTTGATTTCATTTTATCAATCAATCCCACCCATTCCAATGCTTCCATTACGGCTTTATGCCTTTCGACAGAATTCATTCTCTGCAATAGCAGGGCAAACTCAACATTTTCATATACTGTATATACAGGCAGTAGGTTGAATGTCTGAAAGATGAAACCAATATGCCTGCTGCGCAGTAAGGCCGACTGTTTATGCGATAAATCACTAATTGATTGGCCCATCACCATAGCAGTTCCTGCAGTAGGCGTGTCAAGTGAGCCTATAATATTCAAGAGTGTTGTTTTCCCTGAACCGCTGGGTCCTACCAAACCTGCAAACTCACCTACCCCAAATTCAATATTAACATCGCTGAGTGCAGTAAAATGCCCTTTTCCCACCGGAAATTGTTTTGTTAGATTCTTTATACTTACTATGGCATCTTTTTCCATAATTCCTAAAATTTCAGGATTTGTAATTATTTTAATGATTGTAAACCACCATAAACTGTATTCCCTTCCCACCCATTAGGTTATAGCTGTCACGTGCCAAGGGTAACCGGTTAATCTCAGGATTCCAGTATACCATGCTGTACAAAGTTATCTTGTTGAATTGCTTTTTCCAACTAAGAAAATTATAAAATGATTTACTGAGCCATTCATAATATACTATGGCATTCAGGTTGTCCGACAAGCCAAAGGGATAAGATATTGAAGCACCACTGAAATTTACCGGTGAATCGATTTCAAACGCTTTGACATCTTGACTTATCACAAGATGTTCCAGCACTACATTCAAACCGTTCCCCAATCCAAAGGTATAGTCAGCACCAACATTGAAAAGATGCTGATTGGTAAGAATGTCTAAATTCTTTGCTTTCTGTGTCCATGAAGCCTCAAACCAAAGTCCCAGCAACACATCCCATTTCCCATCGAGTCCTATGCGGTCTTCCGGAATTTTATCATACGTACTCCACTCATGTTGTTCAAGCAATTCGCCTAATTGCCGACTGTCGGCAGTTCGATGGTGATACGTTAGTCCCACTTCACCTTTTGGCACCGGCACCTGCAGTCTTCCTCCAAACTCAGGTATCTTTCTGTTTGTTTGTACTACTTCCCACACGGAAGGTTCTTCATTACCATACAACCCCCAAACCCATACATTCATGTTATTGAGGAAATAATACCTACCAAGTAATCCCCATACACCATCGGTAAATTGAAGCGGATCACGCGGATCAATGCGGTCAAACCACATCAGCGGACGAAGTATGGAAGCCGATCCAAAGTTTAACTTCTGAAGCCCCAGTCTTAACTCAAACTGCTCACCCGACCAACGCATCCATCCACGATACAATTTTATAGCACCGTCGATATAATTGTCAGTAAAGGGATCAAACCCACCTGAGCTGTTAATATTCAATGATATTTCAAAATCAAGCAACCGGTTATCAGGCAGTTCAACTTCATAATTCAATTGGGGCAGATAACGCCCGCCCAGCCATAAA
The DNA here is from genome assembly GCA_937894795.1 of uncultured Bacteroidales bacterium. Lineage (GTDB taxonomy): Bacteria > Bacteroidota > Bacteroidia > Bacteroidales > Lentimicrobiaceae > Lentimicrobium. Next base: position 7,532 of record CALCQV010000128.1, on the reverse strand, counting down.
GGCAGATCTTTACCATGGTTATATAGTGTCCAAACCGACAGCTGCCCCTGAAGGGTAAGACTATCGCCTGCAGTATTCTCAATTCCAACATTATCCTCTATTCTAACAGTATCTTCAGCTCCAACAGTATCCCTGGCATGTGTTGGCGTTTTCTTATTAGAAGGAATGCGGGCTGCCACTTCTATAATCTCCATTTCCATTGAGAATACTGAAGAGTTAAACAGCCCTGTCAGCAGTAAAATACCTATAATAAGCAGTGGCTTCACTAAATGATTTTTCTCTTTTTAAACCAGATGAAAATTATCAGGCAAACCAGGGCCATAAACAGCATTACCCACAAATAACCCAGCCTCCATGAGAGTTCCGGCATATTGCTGAAGTTCATTCCATATACTCCAACAATGAATGTTAATGGTAAAAAGAACGCTGAAAATATGGTAAGCAGTTTCATTACATCATTGCTTCTTCTAGCGGTTATTCCCATGTGTGTGTTCAAAAGATTATTTGCATCCTCCACGGCTTCATCATAAATCAATACAAGCCTGAACAGTTTATCTTTCACATCCTGAAGCGCTGCAAATGAATCTCTTTCAACGGTAAGTTTATTAACTACTTCCTGTGTAATCTGAAGGAGCTTTTTAATGATACGGGTTTGTGATTTGATAAAATAGAGGTCTTCCAGTGATATTTTTGAATAATCTTTAAGAAATATAACCTTTTCCAGATCATCAATCTTATTGCTGTGCCACTCTGCCGGTTCCACGAAAGTCTCTGTCATACCATTTATTATCCCTAATAACAGTTGGTCAACATTATCAAACGGGCCGGTCATTGTTTCCATGAATTCAAACTTCTGCCTATGCACAGTAATTAACTTTTCATGATTATAGAAGAACGCAATCTTATTTGAAAGTTCACTAACGGTCGATTTTCTGTTAGCCTTGTTTCCCGTATATGCTCTGAGTATTATGAAATTATAACGCTCTATCTTCTCAAATTTTGGCAAATGCCCATGTTCCAAACTATCCAGCACCTGGAAATAGTCCAGATTATTCTCCACAGCAATTTCCTCCAGCTGTTCCTTATGAGGATTCAGCAAATCAATCCAGGTGAAATCCTTGAAGGTTGTAACAATAGGTTTTCCCATTATCAGGTTTTTAGAGGTTAAAGTTAGCAACTAAATACGGAACTTTTTCACCTGTAGATGGTTAAACTTTAAAGCAACTTGATTTACAGCCACTTCTGATTTATTGTTAACAATAATGTCTAAATATTATGAAACGATACCTTATCGAAGTCCCACATGGTGCTGATAAAAAATCATGTGATCAGGCAATACAGATTTTCCTGCAAACTGGCTCTCATTTCCTTACTCATGCCGACTGGGGATGTTATGATGGCGAGCACAAGGCCTGGATTACCGTGGATGTTGAAAACAAGGAGGAGGCTCGGCTCATCCTTCCTTCTCTTTTCCGCCATACAGCAAAGATTACCGAACTTACCAACTTTACGACGGAAGAATTCCTCAAAGCCGATGAAATTCACACCGGTTAAGCATATTCAATCTCCTTTTCAGCAGCAGCCAGAGCAGTCGGGATGGTCTGTCTTTGAGCAGTGACTACACGCTTCCGGAAGAATATTTTCTGCAGGCAAACCTGCAGCTTTCCATGCTTTTATACCGCCATCAATATTATAAGTTTCAGGTATTCCGTTCCGCTTGAAAAGATTCACCGCTTTAGCACTTCGCTCTCCTCTCTCACTAATCACAAAAATCGGTTTATCATGAGGCACATGCTCAAGCATATCCAGTATGCCTGAAAGCGGGTAATTCAATACCCCTGCAACCGGTAAATATTCAAACGAATATTCTCCAACTTCACGTACATCGATTATAATAGCCTCTTGTTTTTCAACTTTCTCAAGGGCAGTTTGTGGAGTAACATGCTTTATCCCTTCTATGTGAAAGTTCTGTAAAGTTGGTTTGTCAGTAGTGTTCATTTTCCAGTGTTTTTGCGCATTATTAAGGTCCCGGTATTTCAGTATTTCAATACTTCAGCGTTAAAAAGCTCTTTTGCTCCATAACCAAGGTACATCCGCATTTAAGCCTAATGTCCATTGACGATTATCTCCGGCAAAGATAAATATTTCGCAATTGTACGAAATATTTATGGCAACATGTTTTCAAGTGAATAAAAAGATTACTTTTGTTTCGTAAAATAACGAAATGAAGCCTGTGCAAAAGAAAGAAAAATACTATACTGACAATCAGGAAAAGATTGCCCTCTACGGCAAAGCACTAGCCAATCCGGTTCGTGTATATATTCTTGATCTGCTGGCAAACAACCTCGATAAATGCTGTTACAGTGGAGATATGGCTGAAGATCTGCCCATTGCCCGTTCCACCCTATCAGAGCATCTGAAGGAACTTAAAAAAGCAGGATTGATTCAGGGTGAAATTAATCCGCCCTATATAAAATATTGTATTAACCGGCAGAACTGGGAAGAAGCCAAAAGCTTGTTCGCTGTTTTCTTTAACAGGTAGCGCCATGGAATTTAAAAAAGAGGTCAGGATCCTTTTATGGATTGTAGTTGTATTTTTGGGTGTTTTCTTCATGCCCATTGAGAGTCGCGTATTCAACACGGCCATTGATGCCACACTCGATCTAAGCAGGTGGTATGCCCGTGAACATGTAGTGATGTGCCTGCTACCAGCATTTCTGATTGCTGGAGTAATATCGGTATTTGTAAGTCAGGGATCCGTTATCAAGTATTTTGGCGCCAATGCCAAAAAGTGGATAGCTTATACAGTGGCTTCACTTTCAGGTGCTATCCTTGCGGTGTGTTCATGCACTATCCTCCCGCTGTTCTCCAGTATCCATAAGAGGGGTGCCGGTTTAGGACCAGCCATTGCTTTTCTTTATTCAGGTCCTGCCATCAATATTCTGGCTATTATCCTTACTGCTCGCATTTTGGGTTTCGAAATGGGACTAGCCCGCACCATTGGAGCAGTTTCATTTAGCATTATCATTGGATCTATAATGTCAATAATCTACAGAAAAGAGGAGAAGATAAAGGCAGCTGAGCAAATGAATTTCCCTGATGTTCCTGCTGAGCGACCATTATGGCAGACCTCCCTTCATTTCTTCGCGCTAGTGCTAATATTAGTCTTTGCTAACTGGGGTAAACCTGCCTCCGGCGATACCTCCAGTCTGTGGTATTATCTTTGGGCCTATAAGTGGTATATTACCGGAGCTTTAGGACTGGTGCTGGTTTATTCAATGATTCATATCCTCAAACTCAAAGGCTGGCATGTGCTTTTAGGCGCTGTTGTCACAGGAATAGCAGCCTTCTTTACAGGCAGTCCAATGATTACCATGGTAGTCGGAATCACTGCAGTGAGTGTAATTTCATTGTTCGATAAGTCAGATAATTACGAAAACAGGGAATGGATAATTTCCAGTTGGGGCTTTGCCAAACAGATCATTCCTTTGCTTGCCATTGGGGTAGTAATTGCGGGCTTTCTGCTTGGCTCCACTCATGATGATACAGCCATTGCAGGGGTAATTCCCAATGCATGGATAGCCTGGGCTGTTGGGGGCAATTCAGTTTTGTCAAATGTGCTGGCTTCTGTGGTGGGAGCCTTCATGTACTTCGCCACACTCACGGAAGTCCCAATTATTCAAGGCCTGCTGGCATCGGGTATGGGTAAAGGACCTGCATTGGCGCTTCTTTTGGCAGGCCCGTCACTTTCACTACCCAATATGCTTGTCATCCGAGGCATTATGGGTACGCAGAAAACGATGGTTTATGTAGTCATTGTAATTATTCTGTCGGCTATTGCGGGATTAATCTTTGGAGCTCTTTAAGGATTTGCATTATTATAGGTACAGAACGATGACCGGATGAATCCCTCCAGGTAGTCATTCGGTTTCAAACTTCGACAATGGCTTTATATGGTTCCATGTGTATGCTGATCTGGGTCTTTCCTCCGTATCTTTCATATAGGTTCTGTTCAATAGCAGTTGCTATATCATGTGACTCTTCCAATGTCAGGTCTTTATCCATTTTCACATGGAGGTCAATGGCGTAGTTATTACCAATTTTACGTGTTTTGAGACGGTGGTGATCTTTAACTCCCGGTGTACGATTCACTATTTCAATTATCTCCTTTTCAACATTTTCAGGCAATGCAGCTTCCAATAGTTCTTTCACGGCAGGTAGACCAAGTTTAATGGCTACATTCATGATGAACAGACTTACAATAAGTCCTGCCAATGGGTCAAGCACACGCCATTTTTCACCAAGGAAGATGGCGCCACCAATACCAATCATGGTACCAATACTAGAGAATGCATCTGACCTATGGTGCCATGCATTGGCAACTACAGCCTGGTTGTTGATCGATTTACCTATCTTAATGGTATATTGATACAACCATTCCTTGGATATTATGGAAACAATGGCTGCTATCAAAGCAATCATGGATGGCTGCCCTAATACTTTACCACCAATGGCAGCATAGATACTCTCTACCCCATTTATAAAGATGCCTATACCAACAATCAGCAATGCCAGGCTTATCAGAAGAGTAGCAAAGGTTTCATATTTCCCATGTCCGTATCGGTGGTCTTCATCACTCTCTTTATCTGAATACCTGACGAATGCCAGTACAATCACATCGGTGATAAAGTCTGATATTGAGTGAACTGCATCGGCAATCATTGCCGCACTATTACCCAATATACCGGCCACCAGCTTTCCGCCCGAAAGAATTAAATTAGAGAAAAAGCCCACCCAGGTAACTTTCTGCGCCTGCTGGGTTCGGTTATTTTTTTTCATCAGCGAATGGACTTTTTTAATCGTGTTCAAATATACAACTCTCTGAAATGCCAAGGAATGTTTACCAGTTGCTTTCCTCTTTTTTCAGCCTGGTCTTAAGTTGAAAGTCCTGGTTCAGCAAATCGCTGCAATCCTTGAAAAGTGAGAATCTTATTTCCTGCTGCCGGTTCAGTACATAGTATTCCAATGGATATACTATCCCAAAACCATCATCAGTATTGTTGATGAACCTAATGTTCTTGACAATGACCCTGTAACGATCATCCTTCAACTCAAAAACAACCGTGGCGGTCAACAGATTATGAATAAGGAAGGCAGGCACTGAGATTACTGAATAGCCGTATTGTTCATAATTCAGTTTATAGGGTCGGAATTCACAAACCACTTTATTGCCGGCCACGTCAATGTCATTGAAAAATCCTGTTTCTATCACCGCATCAACCAGTTCTTCTTGTGTTAATCCGGTTTCATTGATGTTCTTCCAATAGATAATGTTTGCATCACTTTGAAAGAAATTGTCGACCAGCGTTCGGTCGTCTTGTCCATACGCCATGCTGCATAGCATCATTGAACAGAGAATTAGCAAGTATTTCATTAGTAAAGATTTAATGGATTTATTTCTTCCTGCCTGTTTTGTGTAAAAGTATATTGACTTTTTCCATGGTTATCAATCCTCCTTTTGGGAGACTTTCAAAATAAGGCAATATAACTTCCATAAATGAGTCGATCTTATCAGCAGTATCAATAATTTCGATAATAATTGGCACCTTTTCTGCCAATTCCCAGAATTTTTGCGAATGAACGATGCTGCTTGAGCCATAGCCCATGAATCCTTTAATAACCGTAGCACCGGCTATTCCATGGCGACGTGCGGCAAAAACTATGACCTCATATAAAGGGGTATGTTTGAACTTGTCGGTTGAACTGACAAAGATGCGCAACAATCTGGCTTCTTCCTGCTTTTCCATTTTACAAAGAATTTATCAGAACACTTCCGAGGTAAGTAGCCAGTATGCCCAGGAAAACACTGCCTGCTGCATATAGTGCCACATATAAAAAATTACCATCACGTAACATGGCAAGGCTCTCATTGGCAAAAGTGGAGAAGGTGGTAAAGCCACCACAAAAGCCCACCGTAAGGAATAAACGGGTTTCCATACTTAACACATTAGCTCGTTCACTGATGCCGAAAATAATGCCAATAAGCAAGCATCCAAGTATATTTACCAGAAAAGTGCCGTAAGGAAAAGCCGAGAAACTATGCTCTTGGATATAGCGCGAGGCAAGATAACGTGATACGCCTCCCAGAAAACTGCCTGAACCAATTATAAGTAATATTTTAACCATATATGATGCCTATAAAGATACACCATTTATTAATGCTCCTGATGTAGGAATGTCAGGAAATAGAAGGATCTTTAAAAAGAATATTTTGAGCGAAAGGTTTTCTTCTCGACCAGTCGAGATTCACCAAATAGTTGACCAACCTATAGAGAGCAGATATCTCCTTGGGTTTCACCACGTAAAGATTGGCGCCAAGCTGGGTACTATCATTCAAATCCTTTTCCTGTGTTGATGTGCTATACATTACAACCGGCAGATCACTCCATCCGGAAGATTGCCTGAGTTGTTTCAGACAATCCAATCCCGATAATCCCGGCATATTTATATCAAGTATAACCAAATCAGGACGGGGAACAGGGTCATTTTCCAAGAATTCCATAAACTTCTCGCCGTCACCTAAGGCCACGAAACGAATGGCCGGCGATGTATTATGCACCGCACGTGTGAAAAAATTACGATCGTCCTCATCATCATCCACCAGGACAATACTCACTTGGTAATCTTCCACCATAATTAAAAAAATTAACCTTAACAGGAATCGAATTAATAACGCCGCGAAGGTAAAAGTGTTTTACATCGGTGCTACCTTTTTTAAATAAAAATACAGAAAGTTCAAAGTTGAATCCCGCATATGCGGGATTCAAAGCCTGAAGGCGTTCAACATGGTTCAATGATGTTCAAATAACCAATAAATGTAGAGAAGGTATGACCGCCGTAATAATTACCATTGTTTCATAATTTATTGTCGAGTCCAGTCGACAGTTTATCATCCAATTTGTCGAATCTATTCGACAAATATCAGATATTATAGTTATTTATCAATTCTTCGTTTCAGACCGCGTGCCTAACATCTCAAACGAGGGACAATCAAAATCATTTGTAACTTTGTATAACCTAATCCGTTCCTATTAAACCTCAAATCCACCTCTATGAGAAGGACTTCACTACTTTCAATGCTTTTACTGATGGCATCTTCCTTGTGCAGCACTGCACAGGAAAGCCTTATGGTGCCTAAGGGAAATGCCAGGGCTTTTGACAAACAGACCAGGCAACAGAATGGTAGCCCGGGGAAGAACTACTGGCAGAACACATCTGATTATTTTATTAAAACATCGGTGGATGTTGCCAATAAGATAGTTAGCGGAGAGGCAAGGATTGTGTATTATAACAACAGTCCTGATTCATTGAAATCCATTGTAATTAGACTTTACCAGGATGTCTTTAAAAAAGGGGCTAACCGCAACTCCATGGTTCCTTTCGATCCTCGTGATGTGCATGATGGTGTGAATATCAAGTCGCCGATGGTGAATAATTCGGAAATGGAGCTCCGTCTCCTAAAAAGGCAGGGA
>CALCQV010000127.1 GCA_937894795.1 uncultured Bacteroidales bacterium | reverse complement strand
CCATATATTCTGGGAGCCTTTAAATCACCTATCAATCCATATTCCACTGTCCACCAATGAAGATTGCGAATAAGCGACATTTCGGAGGGTTCACCCATGGAAGCATCAATTGCTGCCAGATTTTTTTCGGCATTTGCAATTTCTTCATCAGTGGAGTAGGGGTCAGACTTGAGTATTGAAAGATGCCGGACCGCTTCGTAAAGATCGTTATCGCGAACAGAGGCGAAGGCTTTGGATCCGATTTGGCCGAAGAATCTGAGGTATTCAGCATATTCTGTGTCAGCAATTATGGGAGCATGTCCGGCAGCTTCGTGAATAATATCAGGTGCAGGGGTATATTCAATCTGATCAACAGGCCTTATATCAGCTGCGATGACCAATACATTGTATGCCTGGAATTCCATAAATGCTGATGGTGGAATAAAGCCATCAACGGCAACAGCAGCCCACCCAATCTCCTTCAGTATCCTGTTCATGCCATACATATGAGGAATAGTATCAATACTGATGCCTGTTTTCCTTAGTCCCTCAACGTATGAACCATGCGCCACTTTGCTCAGGAAACGCACATTTTGTCGCATTACATATCTCCAAACTGCATGATCACGTGAAGTGTATTCATTATAGGGCTGTTCAATTACCAAACTCAGCAAATGCTGCGGAAGTTTTTCAAGAACTTCATTCATTTCCATCATCCGAAGTGTTACTTTTGTGGCTTCTATAATTTCAGTATCGTTGAGTATAAACATTGATAGGCGGCTTAAAGTTTATGCAGCCCTGCCGGTTTTAGATGAACAAGCTAATTTACCCGTAATTATTCATGATCTTTTGCAACAGCAAGAGGTGGAATTTCACCTTATTATCTGTGTGAATCAACCTGATGAATGGTGGAACATTCCTGAAAAAGAGCATATTTGCGAACATAACCGGGCAACACTTAACTATATAAACTCGCTCAACAATGAAAAAATAACCTGTATCGATCGCAGTAGCAGAGGAAATGGATGGATTGGACGAAAGCATGGTGTGGGTTGGGCACGTAAAGTTGCGATGGATACGGCGGCACTGATGGCTGATGATGAGGATATTATTGTTAGTGTTGACGCTGACACTTCATATAGTCCTGACTTTTTTAAGGCTGTAGTGAGTGCCATTGAAAAACATCCTTCAGCAGTAGGCTTGTCGGTTCCTTATTACCACCCATTAACAGGTAATGATATAGCCGACAGTTGTATATTACGCTATGAGCTTTATATGCGGAACTATGCTTTGAATATGTTGCTCATTAAAAATCCATATTGTTTTTCGGCAATTGGTTCAGGTATGGCCTGTAAGACCGCAACATACAAAAAGGTCAGAGGACTGACACCCAAGCTCAGTGGAGAAGATTTTTATTTCATCCAGAAACTTCGAAAAGCAGGCCATATTATCATTGATTGTGAAGAGGTAATTTACCCTGCGTCACGCTTTTCTGACAGGGTTTATTTTGGTACCGGCCCTGCAATGATACGTGGCCGCGCCGGCAACTGGAGCAGCTATCCTATATACGACCAGGACCTGTTCCTTGAAATCAAGGCAACCTTTGACCTTATGCCAGAGTTGTATGAATCAGAGGTGTCAACACCTATGGACACATTCCTTGCCGAATCATTTCAGACAAGCATAAACGATGTTTGGGAACCGTTGAGAGTCAATAGTCCCAATGTTGATCAGTTCGTTAAGGCAGCTATTCAAAAGATTGACGGGCTGCGTATCCTTCAATACCTTAAATCGTCGGATATACAATATAGTGAAAGTAACGAAAGCAGATTGATGAAATTCATTGCCAACAATTTTATTGTTGATGCTGAAATTATTGAATGTCTGGATCATGTGTGCGAGGCTGGATTTGCACACACACCGGTAAATAAACTCAACATGATACGTGATTTTATGTTTGTGAATGAACGTAGGTTGCAACAAAAATTGCAGATGGCATGAAAAGCCCCATGATAGTACTTTTAGGACCAACTGCCACAGGTAAAACTCGTATTGCAGCCTTACTTGCCAAGGCTGTTGATGGTGAAATAATCTCAGCCGATTCCCGTCAGGTATATAGACATATGGATATTGGAACCGGAAAAGACCTGGGTGAATATTTGGTTGATGGTGTTCAGGTGCCTGCACACCTTGTTGATATTGTAGACGCCGGTGTGAAATATAGCCTCTTCAATTATAGAACTGATTTTGAAAAGGCCTATAATGATATTACCGTCCGTGGCAAAGTTGCAATAGTATGTGGTGGGAGCGGTATGTATATTGAGAGCGCACTGGGATTATATGATCTGAAAGAAGTTCCTGAAAACAGATCCATTAGAGAGTTCCTTTCCGAAAAAAGCAATGAGGAGCTTATTGTTTTATTGAAAACACTCAATAAAGTTCATAATACTACGGATATCCTTGATAGGGAAAGGCTTATGAGAGCCGTTGAAATAGCCTTGTTTAGTGCCGGATACTCAACTCTTGGTCAAGAAACGTACAACGAACTCCTTTTGAAGACTTCCGGCATTTTGAGCCATAGTAATACAAGTGAAGCAGTACCGGAACAGTTGGCACTACAAGAGCAAAAACAGGAGTCGGCCTATGATAACAAACCGGCTACTGAATTTATTTATGGACTGCTTTTGCCCAGAGATGAAATCAGGGCGCGAATCACTGACAGGCTTCATAAAAGATTGAAAGAGGGGCTTATTGAGGAGGTGGAAGGACTTTATAAGAGCGGAGTAAGCTATGAAACATTACAATATTATGGATTGGAATACAAGTATATAGCCTTGTATCTGGAAGGGAAGCTGCTCTATCAGGATATGGTGAGCTTGCTGAATACAGCCATTCACCAGTTTGCTAAACGACAAATGACCTGGTTCAGAAGAATGGAGCGCAGGGGTATTGTTATTAAATGGTTGCCTTCTGATGCCGAAGTGGTTTTAGCTTGTATTAAATGTGATTTACGCAATGCCAGATTATTGTCTGCTTAGGCATTATCAGATAATACGATAATTTTTTTTTAAAGTTTAGGAGAAATTTCAAGAACAAAGGCCACACTTCTTTGTTTATGAAACTACCTAAAAATGTTAAACAGAATGAAACAATCTTTATTATTATTATTAGTACTGCTAGGAATTACTGCCCATGCTCAGAAACATAGTGCGCAAGCAACTATAAAGGGCCGGGTTTATGACATAAATAGCAATGAACCGTTACCATTTATCAACCTGATAATATTTGGCACATCAAAAGGTGTTACATCTGACACTGCCGGTCAGTATGTAATCACAAACGTACATCCTGGTTTTGTTAAAATAGCAGCCAGTTCAGTTGGATACAAACCCTTTATCAGTGAAGAAATCATGGCAACAAATGCCAAGGTTGTATTTGTTGATATACCAATGATACCAACGAATATTGAACTGGATCAGATAGTTATAAAGGCTACGCCCTTCAGGAAAACTGAAGAGAGCCCTGTTTCCATGCGCACACTGAGCATCAAGGATATAGAGCGCAATCCCGGAGGTAATCGTGATGTTAGTAAAGTAATCCAGGCTTTACCGGGGGTTTCATCCACAGTATCATATCGCAATGATGTTATAGTCAGGGGAGGAGGCCCTGGTGAGAATAAATTCTATCTCGATGGGATGGAAATACCTAATCTGAATCATTTTGCAACCCAAGGTGCATCAGGCGGCCCGGTTGGTATGATCAATATTGATTTTGTCAGGGAAGTTGACTTCTATTCCGGGGCCTTCCCGGTTAACAGGGGAAATGCCTTGAGCTCAATCATAGAAATGAAACAGATTGACGGCAATAAGGAGAAAGTGGTAACAAAGGCCGCAGTTGGAGCTTCTGATATGTCACTTGCATTGAATGGCCCAATAAATGAAAAAACAACCTTCCTCTTTTCAGCCCGCAGATCTTATCTCCAATTTCTGTTTGATATCATTGGTTTGCCTTTCCTACCCACTTATAACGATTTCCAGTTTAAAGTTAAAACCCGCTTTGATCAGAAAAATGAACTTACGGTACTTGGTATTGGTGCAATTGATAAATCATCCTTAAATACCGGTATTAAAAATCCTGATGAAAGTCAGCAGTATCTATTGGACTATCTTCCGGTTTTTGAACAATGGAACTATGCTTTGGGTGCGGTATATAAACACTATCGCGAGAATTCATACGACACCTGGGTATATAGCCGTAATATGCTTAATAACGAATCATATAAGCATGAGGACAATGATAAAAACAAACCTTTTTTGCAGGATTATATTTCACAGGAGATTGAAAATAAGGTAAGATATGAGAATACCGGCAGATACAACGGTTTCCGGGTAGTATCAGGCGCAGGTCTGGAATATGCAAAGTATAACACGTCAACCTATCAAAAAGTATTCATTCCACTGGCAGAAGATACTATCAGGGCATTACAGTTTGATTCTGAGATGGACCTCTTCAAATGGAATATTTTCAGTCAGGTTAGTAAAGGATTTTATTCCGACAGGTTGATTCTGTCACTAGGCCTTCGTGCTGATGCAAACAACTATTCTGATAATTTCAAAAACTTATTCAGGAATCTGTCACCCAGATTCTCTGCGGCCTATGCCATAACCGACAAATTCTTTGTCAACATGAATACAGGACGATTCCTGCAACAGCCGGCCTATACAACCTTGGGCTACAGAACAAGAGATGGCATACTGGCTAATAAGGCCAATAATCTGGAGTATATCAAGGCTGACCATTATGTTTTTGGATTTGAATACCGACGTAAGGAAAGTTCTATCATCACCATTGAGGGATTCTATAAGAACTACAGCGACTATCCTGTGTCAGTTCTTGATTCAATAGCATTGGCAAATAAGGGTGGTGACTATGGCGTTACCGGAAATGAGGAGGTTATATCAACCGGAACCGGCCGGGCATATGGTCTGGAAACGTATGTAAGAGAAAGAGTGCTCAATATGGTTGATTTGATTGCCTCCTTTACATTGGTGAAGAGTGAATTTAAAGATAATACTGACAAGTACGTATCATCGGCCTGGGATAATGGCTATATACTGAATCTGACCCTGTCACGCGAATTCAAGAACGATTGGGACGCAGGTTTGAAGTGGCGTTTTGTGGGTGGTACTCCGTATACTCCAACTGATTTATACCGGTCATCAATCATTGAGGCATTCAATGTTCAATCCAGAGGTTATCCTGACTACAGCCGATTCAACACCGAAAGGCTAAAGCCATTCCATCAGATGGATATCAGAATAGATAAGCAGTTCTTCTTTGATAAATGGTCGCTGACATTGTACACTGATGTACAGAATGTTTACAATTATCAGGTTGATGAACAGCCCTTTATAGTGGTAAAGACTGACGACTTAGGCAATAGGCTCACTGTAGAAGATGATCCGGGCCGATATCAGTTAAAGGAGGTTTCAGGAAGAAGCGGTACTGTTTTACCTACAATAGGAATAATTGTTGAATTCTGATTATTCGGTTTTTCTATTGGCGGGTAGGAATAACTATATAAGGATTCTATTCAATAGAATCCTTTATTTTTAATGATAACAGAAAGATTAGACAGACTGTTCCCGTTGGCATTTTCCTTACCACTTTTTAAAGATAAAGAAGACCGCAATAACAATAAATACAAATCCAACAATGTAATTCCATTTAAGGGGTTCCTTGAGGAAAAAGACTGAGAATCCTGCAAAAACGAGAAGTGTAATTACCTCCTGTATTGTTTTAAGTTGACCCACGCTGAAAGTGCCATGGCCGATTCTGTTGGCCGGAACCATCAGCATATATTCAAATAGTGCGATTCCCCAGCTTATTAAAACGACTTTCCAAAGTGCTGTTTCTTTAAATTTAAGATGTCCGTACCAGGCAAATGTCATAAATACATTGGAAGCAACGAGTAGTGCAACAGTCTTCATTCCGGAAAAATTTTTGCAAAAGTATATCTTTTAATGATTTGGAGTGCATGAGAAAATGAAGATGGTTGTAGGATTTCAATAGCCGGTAACTTATTAACAAATAACAACAAGCCCATTTGCATTTGAAGCAATAGGCTATCACGGTCATCAAATGACCGATTCTATGATTCCGGTAACTAAATACAGGATACTATAGCTCAGTTCAGGACAGGAACCGTTCCTGTTAAAGGTTTGGCCATAAACCATTGAATAAGTGCATCCTTTTCTTCATTCGACAATTTTGCTTTGGAATGAATCAGAACATAAGACTTCAGCGGCATCTTATTTTCTCTTATTTCTTCAATACACTCTTCCATTATTTTTACCTGATCTTCAGTAGAATAGACATCCCACTCCGAGAAGTTTATTTTTTTTCGGCCCTCCTTTATGTGTTGATTTAAAAACCACGAAGCCGGAGCTACTTTTGAATACCAGGGATAAATTGTTTGATTGGAATGACAATCAAAGCAAGATTCCTCCATGATGGACTGCACATGGGTAGGTACTGAGGCTACGATAAAGTAATTAGATTCAACCTTACTTTCAGGATTGGTCTGATCAACTCGGATGAACTGAATGAGAATCAGTAAAATCAGAATTGTCAAAAGAATATTTTTCTTTTTCATGCCGACTGTTTTTACAAATTTAACCAAATAACTGCCTTAATCAGGTTTGTGAGATATTTTTTTTCAGGTGGTGGTAATATTTATTCTTTTATGTCGTATGTTTGCGACGTTATAAATTAAAGTATGAATAAATCGGAAAAATTTGATGCACGGCTTCAGGATCTGGCAGTGTTTGCAAAGGTTATATCGCATCCTGCAAGGCTGGCAATACTTGAATATCTATCAAAAACACCCGGTTGTATATCAGGGGATATCTCTGATTATTTGCCTTTGAGCAGAACAACTGTGTCACAGCACTTAAAGGCGTTACGTGATTTAGGACTGATACATGGTGAGATTGACGGTCTGAAAATCAATTATTGTCTATGTTCTTCCAGTATTAAAAAGTATATGCAGCTATTTGAAGAATTCTTTGCTCCAGTGCAGGCATCAGATGTTGTTTGTGATCCAAAACAGCAATAAAATGAAGATACTTATTCTTTGCACAGGTAACAGTTGCCGAAGCCAGATGGCTCACGGCTTTTTGCAATCATTTGATTCCCGTTTGGAAGTCTATTCGGCAGGGACAGAAGCTTCCGGAAGTCTCAATCCATTAGCAGTAGAAGTGATGAAATTAATAGGTATTGACATCAGCCACCACACTTCTGATCAGGTTGATGAATATCTCAGTATTGCATGGGATTATGTAATAACTGTATGTGATCAGGCAAATGAAGCCTGCCCATTCTTTGCCGGCAAGGTTAATCACAGAATGCATATTGGATTTGATGATCCTTCAAAAGCAGCAGGCAGCCGGGAATTTATATTAAGTGAATTTATTCGTGTCAGAGATGAAATAAAGGATTCATTCTACAAACTTTACATAAAAACTATAAAACCACAGTTATGAAGCCAAATGAATTAAAACAGATAGTAAAAGAGAAGTACGGTCAGATAGCAAACCAAAGCAAGCAAAAGAATGCAACTTCATGTTGCGGCACTTCGGGATGTTGTTCTACCACCGATTATACCGTTTTCAGTGATAGCTATGACCAGGTGCAAGGTTACCATGCCGATGCTGATCTGGGTTTGGGTTGCGGTCTGCCCACACAATATGCTGGTATTGAAGCAGGTCATCATGTGCTTGATTTGGGAAGTGGTGCCGGAAATGATTGTTTTGTTGCCCGCTCCATTGTTGGAGAGACTGGAAAGGTAACCGGACTTGATTTTACTGATGAAATGCTGAAAAAGGCAGTTGAAAACCGGGACAAACTGGGATACACTAATGTAGAGTTTGTCAAAGGTGATATTGAAGAGATGCCACTTCCCGATAGTTCAGTGGATGTAATTGTATCGAACTGCGTTTTAAACCTTGTGCCTGATAAAGTTAAGGCCTTTTCAGAGATACATAGGGTGCTAAGAGCAGGAGGCCATTTCTGCGTGTCGGATGTAGTAATCAAGGGAGATTTGCCTGAAAAGATACTCCATGATTCGGAAATGTATGCAGGCTGTGTTGCAGGAGCTGTCTATTGGGATGAATATATTGGCATTATCAAAGACAGAGGATTCACGGACATTAAGATACATACTTCGAAGTCAATAGAGATACCTGATGATATCCTTACTTTTTATCTTAACGGTGAAGAGTTAAGACAATTCAGACAAAGCGGTACCGGTCTGTATAGTATCACAGTTTCAGCCTATAAATAAATCACAAAACTTTAATAAGATGCCTTCTCAACCGCGATTGAAATTTCTCGACAGATACCTGACATTGTGGATATTTCTGGCAATGTTGGCAGGAATTTTTATAGGCTGGGCCAGTCCGCAAATTGCTGCATTCTGGGATAGCCTTTCGTCTGGAAC
>CALCQV010000126.1 GCA_937894795.1 uncultured Bacteroidales bacterium | reverse complement strand
GCGTGCATCCTCTTGCTTGTCATTGAGCAGGTTCCTTCTTATATCGGGCATGGCACCGGCATGGGTGATATAGTCAATATGGTTATGAAAGAAAGGCAGCATAGGCTGTGGCACTGTCAATGCAGCAGCATGGTTGATACGTTCATGGCCATATGGACCCCAGGAAACCAATACCGGTAAGCATAGAATAATCAGTAAGGTAGGCAGTAATTTTTGCATGCGCAAATATAACCCATTCTTCCTTATTTCTGTATGACCAGTTTATCACGATGATTGCCGGCCTCTGTGATGATCTCAAGCAGGTAAACGCCTGATACCAACCTGTTGGCAAGGTTCAGTTCAGCCAAGTGATCACTGGGCTCAAGGTATAATCCTTGCCATTCATAAACTATAGTACCGCGCATATCAGTAATACGCATATCAGCATGGAGATATTCACGACAGGTAATCTTCACGCTGAAATTTCCATCACTGGGATTGGAATAGATGTTGCAGGTTAGGCCATATGCATCTTCAAATGCTCCGGTGCATTGCAGTACGCTGGTGCCAGTGGCCGGGTTGAACTTGTGAATATTGCTGCCATTGCTGCCATTGCTGCCATATATTCCGAAGTAGATATAGGTACCGTCCCATGCAAGCCCGGAGGCTTTGCCGGGAATAGTATAGGATGCAACAATTGACCAGCCGGTAGGCGCATTTTGAGGAACTTGTGCCTTGCCGTCGGGTGCGGAAAATAAGAGAAACAGCAGCATTAGGAAAAACGTTGTAAAGGATGTTTTCATGATTCTACGGTGTTGGTTTGCAGCTTATAATGCAATAAAGTTATATAAAAATATAACTTATTCACACCGTATTGCAATCTTCCTTTAACAAATAGAAAAATTAAGGTACCCGTTCAGCTGAATGGGTCTGATATAGCCTACGGTAAAACAGGTTTCTTCAGATTCTTTTATAACCTTACAGCCGAAGGGTTCTGAAACATTGCGCTCGGGTAATGAGTTGACACCTGTCCTTTCGCTATGTAATTCAATGATGAATCAGGCTGAAGGTCAATAAGCTTGTTCACATCCCTTAAGGCCTCCTCATTCATGCCATACTCGGCCTCAATAAATGACTTGAAGAAGAGAATGCCTGTATTATTGGGATAAATGCCGGCCAGTGAATCAAGTTGGTGTATGGCATCCTTTTCGCCGGTTGGCGACCTTTTCATGTTTACCATCAACCATCCCTGTACGGCACCTTTATTGTCAGGATGGTTTTTCATGATGTTATTGTAAATGCTTGATGCTTCAGTATATTTCCCTTCTACGGCTAGTGCCTGGGCTCTTTGAAGTGCTGTCTTGACCGTATCATCTGACATCACTCTGGAGTAGAGTTAATGGATGCTTTTGAGTATTCTGCAAAAGCAGCAGTGTTTGTTTTACCTTCCGTATATGCAGCTTCAACATGGAAAGCCATTACCGGAATGAAGAATGACAGAAATAGGAGCTTTTTCATTTCTTATATGATTTATAGGTCTCCTGAATAAAAGAAAAAGGTAAAGGCATATTGGGAAGCGATAGAAACACAGGCCTATGAACATTATATAGCCGAACAGTCGCGACGACTGGCAAGAGGTAGAAACAGAAGTATAAATATAGCAAAATATTTCCATATTAGCAAATATCCTGTTGATTTTTTCTATAATGCTTCAAAGGAATAACCATTGATTGAAAGGGGTTTTATATATTTGTAGGAAGAATCACCGGGGAGGCTGGATTCCTTATGTTTAAAGTTGAGCATTATAACAATGGTATAAACAATCATGACTGGCTCATACGTCAGTTTGAGATTTTTCACTTTGAGGAGTATTCTTTGGAAGAGAAGTTTATTCCCCGTCCCGACATCTCACTGGTTTTTCATTTCAGGGATGTGCCACTAATAATTGACAAGGTTAATATTCAGTTGGAACCCTGCTTCATTGCTCCCATTATACCACGTTCCATATTATTGAAATTCCACGGTAGGATGGATACTTTTATAGTAGTATTCAAGCCAACGGTGATCTCCCGTATATTCGGACTGGACCTGACCCCTGTGGCCAAACGCAGTATAAGCCTCCCATCTGATATATTTCAGCCGCTCTGGCTTTCACTGTCTGAATTGACCACACCCGAAGAGCGTATAGGGCACTTTACTGACTTCATCCTGTCGCACCAGCCAACTCCCTACATACCTGATGAAATAGATAAATTATATGATACCATTGTAAAAAAGGGGACCACTTCTTTTTTGAAGGACATCATGCAGGAATACAACCACTGTTCCCGAACACTACAGCGTAATTTTATTAAGCGCACGGGTGTAAGCCCCAAGACCCTCATGCGTATAGTACGATTTGACTTCCTCTGGTCGAAAATAAAGCAGGAGAATGCCATTGACTATCAGAACCTTGTTTTTGATGGCAATTACTTCGACCAATCACATCTGATCAACGATTTTAAAAGCATAATAGGTGAAACACCAAACTATTTCTTTCACCGGAACCTACAGGTGGTTAAGATGTTTTCAGGAAAAGCTGAAGGGAAAATGTGATTTGTCGTTTTTTTCCAATCATTGAATTTAACACCTTTCTACATTTGTTGCGTTGGGGGAAGCAGAAAACGTTGTTTAAATAACTAAATACTTTTCATTATGAATAAGTTAGCATACTTAGTGGTCATGTTGCTACTTTTTTATGCCCGGGCTGATGCTCAGACATGGGTGGAGAAAGTAGGTAAGAACGTTAAGGACAGAGCCGTAGGGCAGGTTGAGAACCGCATAGAGGATAAAGCTGCGGAGGCTGTTGATAAGGGCCTTGACAAAACGGAGGAGTCAGTGAAAAAACCAGGAAAGAAGGGAAAAACTGCCAGGGATACTGATGAAGCTGAGGCAGAAGAGGGCGCTGATGATGAAAATGGTGATGGTGGCAATACCAATAACGGTAAATCAAATTCATCTAAATCACAGCAGAAGCCAAAGATGGGTTATACCAAATATGACTTTGTACCCGGCAATGAAGTGATTTTTGAAGACGACTTAAAGGGTGAGCAGGTTGGAGAGTTCCCCTCCAAATGGGACCTTATTGAAGGAGGTGCCGAAATAGCAACCGTTGATGGTGAAAACGTGATAGCTCTTGTAGGCTATACCTATATTACACCATTGTTCAGAAACCCGGCCGACAAGTACCTGCCCGAAGCATTCACACTGGAATATGACCTGTTGATTGATGAAAATGAAAAGGAGCACTTCATTGAATTTGTTGATGAAGGAGGTGATGATGTGGTGAGTTCCAGTTTCTGGACAAGCACCAATGTATATAACTTCTCATGGAATCTGCATACCAGCAGTGAGCGCAGTGGTAGTGAAACATTTGATAACAGTCAGGGCTGGCACCATTGCGCCATTTCATTCAACCAGCGTGCCATGAAAATATATATGGATGAAAAGCGGGTGGCCAATATACCAAACATCACGGCAAAGCTCTCAACCGTTAGGTTTTTTGCCCGTGGCGGAAATGACAACAGCATGTTCCACATCAAGAATATTCGTATAGCCAAAGGTGCAGTTCCACTGTATGATAAACTGATGACTGATGGGAAGATCATTACTTATGGAATCACTTTTGATGTTGGAAAATCTACCATAAAGCCTCAATCCATGGGTACCATAAACGAGATATTTGCCCTGATGCAGAAATACCCTGATTTAAAGTTCTCGGTTGAAGGACATACCGACAATACCGGAAATGCCGCATTAAACCAGAAACTATCAGAAGAAAGGGCTCAGGCCGTTTGTGCAAAACTTCAACAATTGGGTGTTGCTGCTGACCGGCTTACTGCAAAAGGGCATGGCTTAAGCAAACCAATCGGCACGAACGACACATCAGAAGGCAGGGCCAAAAACCGCCGCGTTGAATTCGTGAAAAAGTAATATTTCCCGCTCCATCCCACCAAACTGTCTTCCCGGTAACATCCCTGCCGGGAGGCAGTTCCTCTACTTATTCTTTACTAAAACAATAAACATGTTTAAAATTTTAAGTATCCTTTGCGTAATGTTGCTGACCTTAACGGCGTTTGCACAATCAGAAACGGGGAACACCAATAGAAATCCTGCACAGAAATACCTGGCACAATTGCCACCGTTTCCTGATAATCTGTGCAGCATAAGAGAATCGGAGGAGAATGCTTTCCGTAACGGAATACTTACCGTAGTGGAGGCTATTGGAGATGAGGTGCTGCGAATTGAAAGACAACAGCCAACACGAAAACAGATGACCCAAAGCCTGTCGGAAGAAACAGGCATCTCCACCGGTGAACTGAACCGCCTGGCTGAGAACGGCGATGAAGAGGATGGTGAAAGATTGATGGAGCAGAAATTAAAAGACGATTACGGCATTTCATTGGAGGAACTGGATAATCTGGAAAATATGAGCGAGGCTGAACAGAAGCAATGGGCCGATAATTATGCGAAGAAACATGCCACTTATACTCAAGGCAAAGCTATGCAGGCAGAGAATCATGATATGGTGAACATGAGTAATCGGATGGAAGAACTGATAGGGGAGATCACCACATACCAAACAACATGGGCAACCATGGAGCACGAACTCAGCCAACAGGATATACTGGCCAGAAATGAACTGGATGTATGTTTGGAAAGAGTAAAAAGGGGTGCACCTGAACCTAAATACCAAGGTGAACATTGCATTAATCAGAAAGCTATAGATGAGTATTTTATGTACAATGAACCTCCATGCCATCAGGCTTACTGTCAGCGTATAACGCCACTGAAAATTCACACCCTTAACCGCAAGCGGGTTGATCTGTATAAGATGTTTGTGCTGTTTGAGGAACTGCAAACCATTCAGAATGAAATGCTGGAGCGCCAAACGGGCATTGACCTCAATGGAATCGAATCACCGGTAGTCAGCGCACTAACGCTGGTAAGGGAATACGCCTATGACATGTATGATTCGTTGTAAAATGATACTGAATGCAAACAAAACAATGAATATCGGCATGGCATTGTATGATAGCATGACGCACAACCTTTCAACTCAAAAGGTGGTTCAATCCTTCGGCTCTCTTCATTTGCACTCGGTATACCGCTGAACACTGAACATTGCCTGCTCCGACCTGTCGGAGAAACAAGAAACATGGAATATTGCCTGCTCCGACTTGTCGGAGGAACAAAAAACATAGTCTGCTCCGACTTGTGGGAGGAGCACTGAACATAGAACACTGAAATGAAGAAACATTTATTACTGCTTGGTTTACTAATAACAATAGGATATTATCCGGCAACAGCACAGCAAAATACACCATATAATGACCAGGTTACCAGGGAGGAAGGCGTTGCTTTCCTTCCATTCCGAAGAGGCGAAGTCATAAGGAAAATAACCGGCGCTAACAATAATCCCCCTGCGCAGTGTTTTCCTGTCTTCGCCAACTTTCGGGAATTCAACCCGCCTCAGGGATTCCGGCTAACAGTATTTGGAAATGACAGTTACATGGAATTGCTGGCTGAGCCTTATATAAAGGAAGGGCAGGAGGTGTTTACCAAAGGTGGTTCCTCACTAACGCTTAATTTTAATGACCCAAACAAGCTGTTTCATCTTTCAGTGGTTGATGATATTTATCCAAAACCAATAGTTGTGGCTGAGTTTTATGGCCATCCGGTTTATTTTAACGGACAGTATGAAACAACCGTCATTGCTAATAACCGGGGGCCTTTATTCAGGCAGGTCACGAAGCAGCAATACCTTGAAGCACTGATAGAAGATGCAGAAAGGAAACAGCGCAGCACACCGCCGGTATCACATGATGAGAACATAAAAGAGATGGAGAAAGCTTACCGTTTGTTGCTGGAAACAGATCGGGCCGCTGCCGCTGAGTTTAAGCAGAGTATGGATGATTATATTGCTTCACTCGGTGAAGAACAGCCTGCTGCTGATTTAGTTACTATGCTAAGCAATGAATTAAACGGTCTCTCTCCGGCTGAATTAAAGGAATATGCCTATTATGACATCGGCGCCATGGAGCGCTATGGCAATTTTTCAGGATTGGTGCCAAACAGTGAAAAGGATAATGCCACTGCCCTTGTTCGCCCTTACTATTGGCTGGTTGAGAAAAACAACTCCAACATTCAGCTTATAATCCTTCGGTGGAACCTGTCAACAACTGAACATGATCCATCAGCACCTCGCCTCTATACAAGCCAAAAGAGATCAGGCTATGCCCTTACTGATCAGCGTATGGCAGAACTATATCACACCGCTGAGATTTGGAAAAGCATATTCAATATGGTCAGGTAAATGGTATTGGTTTCATTGGTGCAATTGTGGAAGTTAGTTGCTTATATGGCTTTGGCCTAACAGTCAGATTCGAAAGGATGGCAGCTTCTCTTGTCCGGTTAATATTTTTCCTAACTTTGAAATGAGAATTTTGCCTCTAAGTGTGGCACAACTAAACAGTGAGAGGAATTGTTACCCGCTGCCTTAAAGCTTGGGAATAATCAACACAATACTCACCAGTTGCAACCGGAACTCTTTTAACTGTATGAAAACCAAATATATATTGTTGCTATATTTCTTTATGTTTTCAGCAGGTGAAGTATTTTCGCAAGCCAGTCCTATAACACGCAAGCACCTGAGGCAGGTCATCAATGAAGGAAGGCAAGATAACGAATACAGTTATTTTTCCATACTTGGATGCAATGAAGACAGTTTGTATTATACTGCCGACACCATACACTTTTACGATAACAGCAGGTTTTTTGACCAGATAGGCATCTGCTGTGAATTTGTACAATGGGAGTTAATAGGAAGCAACCTTTTACGACAGCAGGAACCACAAACCTGTATGGGGCCATCGAGTGTTGAGATCTCCACTATACGGTACTATAAATACAGGATGAAGAAGCGGGGTGACAATGTCTATTTCCAACTTGTAGGACAGCAGAATTCCATTATCACCTTCAGGCTTACCAACATAGAATACATTGAGTTGGCTGATCTAACACCTTGTACAGCCATAACACTTGTGAGGGAGCCTGAAGAAGCCATTAAGACAATGTTGGAAGAGCCACAGCCTAAAAAGCCACGTAAATCTAAACGGGAGAGGCCAAATATCATTAAGATTGAAAGGAGAACTCCTGTGATTCCTATGCTGCAGATGATAGAAAGGTAAAAAGCTGATCCGTATTTAATGAACATTGCTGCCGGTGATCGATATTACCACGGCCTTACAGAAGTTCCAACGAAAGC
>CALCQV010000125.1 GCA_937894795.1 uncultured Bacteroidales bacterium | reverse complement strand
CCCCCCATTGTAAAAAGATAATAACGACTGTCTGAACCGGGAACTTTGAGTGCAACTGCTGCCTGGGGTGCCAGATAACTTCCCACAAGGCCTGCACCATTTTGCATTACTGCATGATTTCTGTTCCAAAGCCACGCACCATTGGAATAAAATAAAAGATTCCCGTCTGAATCGGAAATTGACGAAGAACCATTTGAAGCATGCATGGCACTACCCGTAAGCGAAACCGGCTCCCCGGAACTGAAATTAAGTGCTGCATTCCTGCCAAAATACCAGTTATAAGCTTCCTTCTGGGCATGAGAATTTAAAAAAAAGCCAAGTAAAAACACGAGTAGACATGTTCTCATATACATAGTTATTTTTTGGATTGTAAATATATGAAAATAAAAGACTGGTGTGTTAATCAAATTTTCCTACTTTTGTTTCGCACTATAATGCACTAAAGTAAACCCCCGGCTACTAACTTATACCACTTTTTATGTTTAACAAAACCAAACTGCTATTAATTTTAATGGCTTTTGCACTCTTGAACGTATCGTGCAAAGAAAATGATGAAAATGCAATTAATCCATTCGATTCAATGAGTGAGAGCAGTAACGCTGAGCGCGATAAAATCGTTGTAATCAGTGACCTGCATCTTGGAAATGACTTGTCGTACTCCGAAAATGTCAAACACCTTCAACGCCTGGAACAATTCCTAAATGAAATCAGGTCGTCGGCAACGGTTAAAGAACTGATCATTGGTGGTGATATGCTCGATGAGTGGTACATCCCCACTAGAAGTGATACTTATTCCGGCGGAAGCCAGGCCGATTTTGTAAGGAAATCGGTTGCTGCCAATCAGGCTGTCTTTAATGCCATTAACGGAATCATTAAGGATGGTAAAGTAAAAGTAACATATATCCCCGGAAATCACGATATGGGATTTACCCCCGAGAATATTGACATTGCGTTGCCGGGCATTAACCAGGCCCGCGATGGAGGTGAAAAGAATGCCCTCGGTACCTATCATCCCGATAATTATCCGCAAATAGCGATCGAACACGGCCACCGGTATGATTTCTTTTGTGCCATGACACCGGATGAAATTGAAGAAGCTCCTGAATCAATTATGCCACCGGGATATTTCTTCGCGCGAATCGCAGCCAATTCTTTCACCAATCCTACCACTATTGAGGACGCTACAAAAATGGAACCGGTTGTACTGAATGATCCTTCAAACGCAGAACAGGCCAGCAAATTTGTCTATTATTCGTTATGGAAGAAAATCATGGATTCGATCCTATATGTGAAGGATGATTTTAACGAACCAATTATCACCACTAACATCGGCGGTCTCACCAAAACCTATGCCATCAATGATATTCTCCCAAAGAACGATACTGACGGAAGCATCCGGATGAATCTGTATAACAACCTGTTCACTCAGGCAAACTGGGATACACGACAGGCATATAATAATGTTTCATTCTTTTCAAACATCAACCAGGCTATGGTTGGTAGTTTAAAAACCGAATTCATCGATGAGAGGTCAAACGTTCAGTATTTCCAGAACCCTGATTCTGATGTTCGCATTGTGGTTTTCGGACATACCCATCAGCCGATGATTAAAACCTACACTAATCCCGACGGGAAAACATGCATTTACGCCAATTCAGGCACATGGGAAGATAAGAAAACACGCGACAAGAACTCAAACATCGATCAGGATGTCCTGGAAATGGATTTCGTAACCATAGTCCCCGTCAAATCCGACAAGAACAAACTTCAGGTAGCCCTTTATCAGTATCAGAAGGGGACGCATTTTCTGAAGGAAAGTGAAGAAGTGGAGCTGGATTAGTGGTTAGTGACTAACGGAGCTTTGTGGGAGCCTTCGGCGGGAATCATTATTCCTGCCGAAGGCTCCCATTTATCTTTTTTTTATATATTTGGTCTATTCTACAACAATCTTGAACAACATTGAACTATTTTGAACTATTTTATAAGTGTCACCACTCCCTTCATCTGATACCTCTTCCCCATCTGATTGGAATAACTCAGCACCCAATTATAAATCCCCGGTAATTCATCCTTTCCATCCCATCCCTCTGCAGGATCACTGGTTTCAAAGAAGCGCTGTCCCCATCGGTTGTAAATAGAGAGGTGATACTGTACTACCATATCAGGCCTGGTGATGATTGGTTTGAAGGTATCGTTTAAGCCGTCGCCATTGGGGGTGAAGGCATTCGGGACTTGTATTATTACCGATCCATTTATCATCACTACAGAACTTGTGTCGGCGCAACCTTCTTCTGTTTTTATGATTAATGTGTATTCACCATCCTCTGTTACATTAATGAAATTCGCATTTTCACCGGTATTCCAAACATACATGAAATACCCAGGGCTCGCCATTAATTGAAAAGGCGGCGAATAAAATAAGGTATCACCTTCTGAAGGCAGGTTAGCCTGAGGGTTTGAAACAACGGTAACCTGAACCGTGTCGTTGTCAATACAATTCATCTGATCAATGACTTTAACGCTGTACAAACCTGAATCCTCCTCACCGGCAGAGGGAACTTCATATAATGCACCCGTGAATGTACCCTTTGGGGTATCCCAGATGACTGCAAGTGTTCCTGTGCCTCCGCTTGGAATTGCCATCTGAGAAAGTTTGGAGAATTCACATACCTTTTCTTCATAGAATCCCCATATTTCAGGGTTAGGTGCAATGGTAACATTACCCATGGAATCTTTCACTGGAACCTCCACTCCAAAGTGGTTGATAAACCTGGTTTGGTTATCTGCAACCAGCCAGTTAATGGTTGAAAGTCCCGGAGCTTTTCCCTGTACCACAAGATCAAATAACACGGTATTATCAGGCAGTGTTACCGGGTCACTCCCATTCCAATTGATCCTTACCACTCCGGCCGAGGGATAATTTACCGGCTCCAGACCAGATACCAGCTCACTGTGTATATTATTTACACCTGTGGCTTCCACAAGCACATCGTTATAACTAATGACCACTTCAAAGGAAGTAATATCCTTAAAATTACTAACCATAAGTGGTTCTGAAGCGCGAAGTCCATTACATACCATCGTGTCACCGGCTGTCGCAAATAAAGTCTGGCCGGTTTGGGGTAATATTGTGATGTAGAGTGTACTGTCGCAGCCGTGCTTATCCCTGACATCTATGGTGTACTGTCCTTGTACGAGGTTTTCAAATACATTGCTTGTTTGGGCAGGAAGTTGCCCGTTTAACGAATAAGTCACGCTATCACCAATGGCAAAGATGGTGATACTTCCATTGGCCAGGTTATCAATTTCAGGTTGTTCATTATGGCCTGTAATTTCAACCCCCGGCTGGCTACTGATAATTACCGGATTAACAGCATATACTGCTTCGCAGTTCAGGCTGTCTCTAACCTTTACATTATATGGATTAGGCACCAGGTTATCAAATACTCCTGTGGTTTGATGGGTGGTCCAGTTGTCGATCGTATACAGCAGCCTGTCGCTTAACCCCGCTTGAACTTCCACTTCCAGCTTGCCTTTTGGCTGGTTGCACCAGGAGGGCGTAGGAGTTACCTTCCTGATGATCAAATCAGAATTAAAGTTCTGAATAGCACACGATGCCACGAGATTCCTGCAGCCATTGCCGTCGGTCACCCACAGGTAATAATTATCCACTCCCAGGTTATACAAATCATTTGTGGTTCCAACAATATTGCCCAGGCTATTTAACCACTCAATACTATATGGAGGAGTGCCGCTAATTATATTCACACCAGTTATTGCCCCAATATTGTTGCCGCAGGTGGTGGGAGAGATGATGGTATCTGTGGTTAATTGGGGAAGTGGATGCCATCCCACATGTACAGTGTCTCTTCCAATGCACCCCTCGGTATTTACTGCTTCAACCCAATAATAACCGGTATCTGCCACTGTAATGAAATCAGTGGTTTGGTTAGTACTCCACAGGTATGAATCATATCCGCCTTCAGCCTGCAGGGTGACTGTTGTTCCCTTGCAAATGACAGTATCACTTAGTGGATAAGGTTCTGGGAGTGCAGTTACTGTTACTTCCCTTGTGGCCGTTTCAGTTCTTCCATCAGGATACCTTACAAAGGCAGTTGCGGTATAGATTCCACTTTGCAGATAAGTATGCGCTGGGTTTAACTCATTGGTTGTATTATTGGCACCACTGCCAGGATCACCAAAATCCCAGTGGATGCTGTCGGGCACCGGATTAAAGTTTGGGGTAAACTGAATAGGCTCACCGGCACAATTTCCTTCAAAACTGAAGCGTAAAAAATAAGATTGAATAAACTGGGGTAATCCGTTTCTGCTTTTCCGCCCACCAAGATAAACACCTAAAGTGTCATATCCACATGCAATCCCTTCTTCACCTGGGTTATTTATTACACCCAAATATTCTTTGTTGTATCTGGCAACATATATTTTTCCATCCGGACCCATCTGTAAGTCCCTGGCAACACCTGCAGGTTCAGCAATTATCTTCATTGATGAAAGAAATGAACTTTCATCCGGAAGAAGAGAAACGTCGTATTGAATTAACCTGCTGTAAATGGAAGTATAATAAGTAGAGAGGTATAAGAATCTTGTGTCTTGCGAAAATTCAACACCACATATTTCGGAATTTATTATATTGGGGTAAAATGTAAACCAGATATTTATTTCACCAGTACTTGCATTAAATGATCCGATTTCATTGCCTGGAAGGCCATAAATAGATGCAAAAATTAATTTCCCATCGGGAGAAACTTTCATCTGCCCTCTGCCACCTCCGGAACTGGTAGCGTTGACATAAGTTAAACAGGGAGATCTGACTGGAATTGTGTTAATACCAGCAGGAGTGATGAGGTAGCTATGATATTCATTATCAGGAGCACTCAAATTGCGAACAATAACCCATACATCTGTATTGTTTTGATGTCTTACAGCTGTTATTTTGTAAGTAGCTTTGTCAGAACTGGACAATGCCATGTTTTTAAAAAATGGTTCAATGTCTCCCCGGCCTCCATCAAGAGCCATATTTATAATAGAATAGTAAAGTCCTACACAAGGGTAAGGCGGGATGCTTTCCTCTATACCAACAGTAAAAATATAGTACTTTTTCTGATTGCCTGGATATGGCACTATAATGCAGTTTTGGGTTCCGTTTCCCCCAAGCAACCCCGACCCATTTGGCATTTGCTGATGGTTCCTGTTATATACTACTTCGCCATTTGTATAGAATAGTAGGTTGCCTGTTGTGTCACTGATAGTTGAACAGCCATTCCATGAATACATGGCACTATTGTATAATGCCATAGGCACTCCAGAAGGAAATGCTATTCCGGAATATTCACCAAAGTACCAATTATTCGATTCCTTTTGGGCATAAACATCGGAAACGAAAAAACAGAAAAGTATTGTAAAGAATAAATTATTTTTCATGATCATGATTTAAAAACAGACCAGGCGCCTATGGGAACTCCTGGCCTGTTTTTAAGAAATTACGGATAGGTCATGTTTACTGTGAGGGTAACACCATTGTATAAATCACTGCATCTTAATTCTGAAGATCGTGCTTCACCTGAGCAGGTTATAGTTTCATCATCGTCCTGATATCTTTCTACTTTTACAACCAATCTGTATTTCAGTGGATAATCGTCAATGTTGCAGTCCCAATTAGTTATAGACTTTGACCAGGATAACAAATTCAAGCCAAGGTTTTCACTAAAACCTTGAACTATCGGAGTTGATGTTGGAATATAAATAAAAGCCCAGGTTACTTTGTAATATGAATCATGGCTCTGAACTTCACAATAGGAATTCCAGTTAACTGTGAAGGTGGGATCTTGCGCTTTTACTGTTATGCTTGTAGCAATCAAAAAAGTCAGTATTAACAATAATTTGGTTATTGGTTTCATGACAAATAGTTTTGAGTAAATAAAAATTGAATGAAATGGAATTTTAGCCATGGCAAAAATTCCGTGGAATATTTACTCTTTACTAAGGAGGAAATCTCTTCAGATTACCCGAAAATTGCAGGTCTTTGCCTGTACTACTGATGCAGTGTTTTAACAGGCTTGTGCAGCAATTAGCCGGGTTACAATACCCCCCCCCC
>CALCQV010000124.1 GCA_937894795.1 uncultured Bacteroidales bacterium | reverse complement strand
AGACGTGTGCTCTTCCGATCTCAGTTCATTCAGGAACTTGAAAGCCAGCCATCAAAAGCAGTGGGGGAACTCTTCATTTTTGTCGATGAATGCCACCGTACCCAAAGTGGTAAACTTCATCGTACCATGAAAGCCATTCTACCTAATTCTGTATTTATAGGCTTCACTGGCACACCACTTTTAAAGAAGGATAAGCAAACCAGCATTGAAGTGTTCGGCAAGTACATTCACACCTATAAATTCAATGAGGGGGTCGCAGATAGAGTTATTCTGGATTTAATTTACGAAGCACGTGATATAGACCAGAAACTTACCTCACCAAAAAAAATTGATGAATGGTTTGAGGTTAAAACCAGAGGCTTAAATGAATTTCAACGGTCTGAATTAAAGAGGAAATGGGGAACTATGCAAACAGTATTAAGCAGCCGTTCCCGCATGGAAAAGATTGTCAGTGATATTGTTTTCGATTTTAATACCAAGCCAAGGTTGAGTTCTGAAAGAGGTAATGCATTACTAGTAGCATCCTCTATCTATGAAGCATGCAGGTACTACGATATCTTCCTCAAGACAGAACTTGGCAATAAATGTGCAGTTGTAACTTCTTACAATCCAACATTGCAGGATATAACTACTGAAGACACTGGGGCAAATACAGACACTGATAAGCAATTCATTTACAATCTTTATCAAGAACTCCTTAAAGATGTTATCGTTCAGGCTAATAAGTCAAAAACTGAATGTTACGAAGACTGGGCGAAACAAAAATTTGTTGATGAACCTGCCACAATGAAACTCTTGATAGTGGTTTCGAAATTGTTAACTGGATTTGATGCGCCAAGTTGCACATACCTATATATTGATAAATCCATGCAAGACCATGGTTTGTTTCAGGCTATTTGCAGAGTTAATCGATTAGATGGAGATGACAAAGATTATGGTTATATTGTCGATTATAAAGACCTTTTCAAGGCGGTTGAAGATGCAGTTGCGGTATACACTTCAGAACTGGATTACGAAGGATTTG
Source organism: uncultured Bacteroidales bacterium (assembly GCA_937894795.1). Taxonomy (GTDB): domain Bacteria; phylum Bacteroidota; class Bacteroidia; order Bacteroidales; family Lentimicrobiaceae; genus Lentimicrobium. The sequence continues at coordinate 40,701 of CALCQV010000124.1, read as the reverse complement.
AAGCCCAAGATGTTGATATTCTTCTTCAGAACAGGATGAAAGCAGGCAAGGAAAGACTGGATTCTGCCTTGGAAGAAATTGCATTGCTTTGCGCACCAGTACTATATCCTAGAGATACTCTTGCTTTTATCAGGTATTTCTGTGGTAATCCTGAAATTCCAGAGGAACTAAAAGACAAAGAACCTCAACGAAATCAACTCTACAAACAAACAGTTGCATTAATCCGTGCCTATGCAAACATAGCCGATGAAATGGATTTGGCAGGATATTCAGATGATGAAATCGAGAGCATCAAGAAAGAGATTAATGACTATATAAAACTCAGAGAAGAAATCCGCAAGGCAAGTGGTGAAACCCTAGATATGAAGAGTTATGAAGCCGATATGCGACACCTTATTGATACATATATACAGGCAGATGAGCCAGTCAAAATTTCACCTTTTGATGACATGCCATTACTTGATATCATTGAAAAAATAGGAATTGCAGAGGCGGTAGACACTTTGCCAAAGGGTATTCAGAAAAATCATACAGCCATAGCCGAGACGATAGAGAATAATGTCAGAAGAAAAATCATAAACCAACACCTTATTGACCCTTCGTTTTTTGAGAATATGTCTACGCTGTTGGCTGAAATCATCAAAGAAAGAAAGAATAACGCCCTGAGTTATGAAGAGTACCTGAAAAAGATAGCCAGTCTTGTCAAGCAGGTGAATGAAGGCAAGGCAGATGATACACCAGAAGTGCTAAAAACTCCTGCTCAAAGGGTGTTATACAATAATTTGGGCAAGGATGTTAACCTTGCTACTATATTGGATGTTGCTATAAAAAAGTCAAAGAGTGATGGATTTAGAGGTAATCTTGCAAAGGAGAGAATGGTCAAACAAGCCATTTATACAACTCTAAAGGAATACTCTAAGGGTAAAGATTCAATCAACATTGGCGAACCACCTGTGAGTTATGGTATTATACAAACAGTGGAGAGGATTTATAAAATCATTGTAGAGCAGAAGGAGTATTGATGCAGACGATACAATTGGGCGATTTGGAAATAACAGTTGAACTGAAGGATATAAAAAATATCCACTTGAGTGTTTATCCTCCAAATGGAAAGGTTCACATCTCTGCACCAGAAAGGATGAATTTAGATACTATCAGGGTATATGCAATTTCCAAACTAAAGTGGATAAAGAAGCAGCAGGAGACATTTAAAAAGCAGCAACGTGAGACCCCCAGAGAATACTTGACAAGAGAAAGTCATTACTTCCTTGGAGAGCGATATTTACTTAAGGTTACTCAACATGATGCCAGTCCAAAAATTATCCTAAAAAAGAAAGAAATCCAGATGTTTTTGCGACCTGAAACCTCTCAGGAAAAACGGCAGGAAATTCTTGATGAATGGTATCGCATGGAACTAAAGAGAATCATTCCTCCGATGATTGAAAACTGGGAGAAAAAAATCGGAATTGCTACAAATGATTTCGGAATCAAGAAAATGCGCACTAAATGGGGAACGTGCAATCATACTGCAAAGCGTATATGGTTAAATCTTGAATTAGCAAAAAAACCATTAGAATGTATAGAGTATATTGTGGTTCACGAATTAATTCATCTCATAGAACCAAGTCATAATGAAAAGTTCATTTCACTTCTGCAGTACCACATGCCTAAGTGGGAATTCTATAGACAGGAACTTAATAGATTGCCTTTTAGTCATTTAGATTGGAAATACTAACTAAAAGAGCATCGGATTGATATGATTATTCAAATCACCTGTTTATTAATAATCATATTGATAATTGAATCTTACTACCCATAAGATAACTATTTTAAGAACTCAAATTGCTAAATAAGACCGTATGATTAAAAAACTAGATTTCAAGGATTATAAAATCAAGGAATTTGAAAAGAGTGGAATTAGAAAAAGACTCATTGAACTCAAAAACGAAATTTGTTTGAGGAGTGAAGATGAGTATTTTATCAAGAATGCAATAAATATTTTAAAATTTATTAAAGTCTGTGATTATGATTCTGAATACGCAAATGAAGATGCCACCAGAAAAGAATATAAAATACTAAATGATGAAATAGTCGAAACGTACGAAAAAAAGACTCGCTTGGGGATAGTCACAAATAATGGCAAAGAATATAAACATGTAACAATATTTCTTTATGACCTTAATTCATGGGTTATCCACTACAACTTAATCATAGAACTTTCTGTCAAATCATCACCAGAATTAGTAAAATCAGTAAAATATAATGTTTGCAATCAACCTCTATATTCTTATAAAGATGAGATAAATTGGGACTGGATTACCTTTGACTGGTGGAAAACAATAAGTGGCGGCAGTGGTGAATCAAAGTTGATAATCTTTAAGCCTAATATTGTTTTAGAAGGGTTGCCTGCAAATGCATGGTTGGAAGTTCCAATTTTGTCTGAAATAAAGATAAAGTTAAATGAAGCATTAAATATAGGTCAATGTGAAATTTGTCATGTTTTAGATTATAAAATTGACTCACCTCCTTTGGTCAAGTATATGGACTTACCTTCGGAAAAGTATATTTACCCACCTCCTTTGTTTGACTCAACTCCAACGGTCAGGTTAATTACCCCTCCTCCTTTGGTCAATTTTACATATGACTACTCTACCAGACATCATCGCAATACAGAATACATTTATGAAGGAACTGGCACTTTCAACTTGCTAGACCGAAAGATAGAATCTCATGACCATAAATTAGTAAAGGAAGAGAAATATTCTTAACGTTATTTATTTCTTTTAATATCACTTCATCATAAATTTACTTGTACCTTAATAGTCAAGAAGTAATTGAAATTCATTAATACTATACTGTCCCTTGCCGAACATAAATAATCCTAAAACTTTTCATTGGACTGCTGATAATTTCTTAGTTTTGACATTACTCTAGAAAACTGTATTGTTTTAGGGTCGTGAAATAACCTATATGAAAAATTAGAAGTAACATCAAAATAATCAAAACTTTTGTCCATCGATAAAAAGCGACCAGTGTCCCAAAGGATAAACAGATGCTAAAGCATTGGCAAATTGACACTAATCAGAATGAACATTCAGAATAAACTTAAAGACCTTAAAGACTTAAAGAGTTATAGTATTCCAGCCAAGAGGGTATTGGAGCACTTAAAATCTATCCTTAGCAAATCAAACGACTTGCGGCAAAGATGGATGTGGGAATTACTTCAAAATGCAAGTGACTTAGGGGATAATATAAAAGCAAGGTTTGAAATAACTTCTGACAGATTAATTTTTAGTCATAACGGAAAACCTTTCACTTTGGACGAAGCATATAATCTAATTATGCCTGATTCTACAAAAGATGATGAAGTCACACATAAAAAAAGTGTTATTGGGCAATTTGGAACTGGCTTTATTTCCACACACATACTTTCCAAGATTGTTGAGATTGAAGGAATAATTGAAGATGACGAACAATATTATAGTTTCAAGTTTAACTTAGACAGGAGCAATAAAAATGATAAGGATTTTTTAATTCAATCTATAAAAAACTCAGAAGCAGAGTATCGAAAAAACCTTGAAGAACTAGAAGAACTTCCAGATGATGAATTTCAAACTTCTTTTACTTATCATATTGATAATACCTATTCTTCATTGAGAGGACAAGAAATTGTTGATGATGGAATTGAAAGTTTCAAAGAACTAATTCCATACGTTTTGACTTTCAGACCTCAATTAGAAAGCATTGAAATAATTGACCGCAGAAAAACCCTAACGAGATTGACGTTCAAACGGGACGAGGTAGAATGTGATATCGATGACCTTATAATCATTAAAACAATTTGTTATAGAAATGGCAAGCATATTGAAGATGTGCTAATCGGAAATATTCTTGAAGGTGAAACTGAAATCGCATTCCCAATTCAAGAAATAGAAGAAAGCAAATATCAACTTCTTCCCTTTCCCGAAGAGTGCCCAAGACTTTTTTGTGCATTCCCTATGATAGGAACAAGTGATTTTAATTTTCCTGTAGTCATTCATAGTGAAAAATTTACTCCTAATAGAGAAAGAGATGGGATTGAACTATCTGACTATGATGAAGAAAATAGAGCAAGACTTGTCGAAGCAAGAATGGCTTTCAAAAGGTTGCTAGAGATTTTTGAAGAAAACGAATGGACTGAAGCCTTCAATATATGTCATTTCACTAATCCAGACATAAGTGATACTGAGATTAAGAAATGGTTTGTGAAAGAAATATTCAATCCAATCAAGGATGGAATATACATTACAAACCTGATTGAACTTGATAGTTCATTGGAATTAGAAGAAAAACGAATTTCATTAAGTTCTGCCTATGTTCCATATGTTGATAAGAGAATTAAGAGTAAAGAAAAAATCGTTAAAACAATTTACGATTTTGCCTTTAAGATGATGTCAGGTCAAATTCCTAGTAAGGAACATTTTTTAAGTTGGTACAAGATTCTTGACTTTGAGATATTTGATAGTGAAAAACTAAGCATTGATAAACTCTGTGAACTAATTGCACCAGATGGAAATTTGACACAGTTTGCCAACTCAGAAAATATGACAGAGGATGAAATTGTTGAATATTTCATTGACCTTGTTGAATTCGTTATTGAACAAGATGAAGAAGAACTATTAGGAAAATATAATCTTCTACTTAACCAAAACAACGTTTTTACAAAAATTAAAGGTCTTAAACTTGACCATATTGAACATAAGGGACTTAAGGATGGCTATGATGAAAAATTGAAAGACATTTATTATTCTCTTTCAAACACTGACTGCAGAGACACCTTACTTCACAAGGAATTTGAAAGCATAGATGACCTTATAGATGAAGAGGACACATATGATTTCAAAGAATTGTCTAGAGACACTGACGAAGAGTTGAGAAACTATGAGGGTAACTTTCAAGATGAAGATTTTCTCCTCATATTGAAGGACCTGTTTAATTGGTATACAACCTGTGGACTTACAGAAGATACACTCATGAATATATTTCCATACTTTTCACAAAATAAGTCCCAACTATATCTTAATACAAAAACACCACAAGAATTAGAATATGCTTTTGATATAGAGATTAGTGGGAAAAGTGAGGTATTGGCAAAACTTGCAAACAGTTCACTATCAGAGAATGATTTAGAGATTATTGCTGATAATCCAAAATTAGTTTCAAAGTTTATAGAGTGGCTTAATAGTAAACAAGTTGATAATCCAGATAAAGAGTTAGGAGATATCGGTGAAGAGTTTTTATATCATCAACTCTGCCAAATATTTGGAGAAAAAAGAGTTCTCTGGGAGGATAAATCAGAATATGATTTCAGAGTTCTTGAAAAAGATTTGACAACAACCAAATACTTCATTGATGCAAAGACTACTGGAAGGGGTATTGCAAACAGTGACAACGTTCCATTTTTTATGAGAACTGCACAGTGGAATTTCCTTGATAAGCAACAAGCAAGAGAGAAATATCTAATTGCTAGAATTTTTAAAAATGGCGGGACTATTGATGTTAAGTATTTGAAACTAAACAAACAATCGATTTAGCAACCTCCACTATATCTAATTATATGTCATTTCAAGATGAAATTAAAGATTGGTTAAGTGATTATAAGGCAAATCATTTTAAACATTTGAAAAACGGAATATGGAAATATAGAGGCAAGGAAATCCCTTGCGCACATATTTTACCTAAAGAAAATTTGTATGATAATCTCTTGCCTGAGTATAAGTGCGAACTCCAAGACTATATTGAATCAAAGAAGGTAAAATTGCATCAATACTTCTACCATTTAAATTCATCCCAAGCAATGTGTTTGAATTTTTTCTATCCTCTAATCAAAGAAGAGAAACTTCAGTTGATTCTTGAATTTTTGAATATCCATAATGACTCAGTTGATTATAATTCTGTGTGCTTCGAAAAAGAATCATTTATTGAAAGACAGAAAGGTTATAGACCAACCAGTTTTGATTTCTATTTTAAGACTCATACCAATAAAGAGATTCATTTTGAAATAAAGTATACAGAACAAGATTACGGCAAAGCAAAAAATGATGTTGACCATATAGGAAAGTATGACTTGGTTTATCAGAACTATTGCTCAGTTATTGAATCTAGATATTCAAATTGTAATGATTTTCTCAATTACTATCAACTCTTAAGAAATGTTATACATGTTTCGGATAACTCGTATGTAGTATTCCTCTTCCCAGAGAACAATAAAAAAATAAAGCAGCAAGCAGAGTTTGCAAAGTCAACTTTGGTAAAGCCAGATTTTCAAAAGAATATACTGAATTGCACATGGGAGTCTTTGCTAGAATTTGTTGATACCATCAATCTTGATTCTCCGAGATTAGTAAAGCAGATGGATGATTTTAAAGCGAAATATAAAATCAATTGCAATAGTGTGATTAATGTCTAAATCTGTCTTGGATTAAATTCAATTGCCATGCAGAAATTTCACAGTGGATACTATTTAAACTTAGGTGAAGGAAAATTAAGTGCTGAAGAGTATTCGGAAATATGTATCAAGAATAAGAACTTAGAATTAATTTCAGATAATTACTCAGGGGAGAACTATAGAATTGAATGGGAATATAATTCCTATTGGAAGGGATTAGGATTTATTATCTGTGCAGAGAGTGAAGAAATTGCAAAAGATATTCTGTACAATCTTCATTGTTCTGTTTCCGCTGTTAATGGGCACAATGAATTCAAGTATCCTATGTCAGCAATTGAATCTAAGATTGATTTATCTCAAAGGTCTTTAGATGAAAAAATTGGTTACAAGAACATTCAAGGATATTCATCACCATCTATTCCATTAATTTTTTATTTGTTAAAGAAGGCTAGTTGTAATTCGAGTTTGTTGAATGGAATCATCAAGTATCACTTGAGTACGGAAATTATTTATTTTAATGAAATGGAAGTAAACGATATTGAAGATTGGAAAACTTCAGGAAGTCGATATTTTCAGATGCGTTTTGCTTATGCCATTATTACTGCTTATTCAGTGATAGAAGAACTTGGATTGGAAGTTAGAGCAAGTAAAGACAATCCTACCAAACTTCCTAATGGAGAGTGGAATCCATTAGTTCTTGAACCACTTGAAAAAAGGCTTATGAATGCAAATATTAACTTGGAGAAGAAATTTCTATGGATAAATCGTGGGGAAGAAACTGAAATAGAGAAAAGATATCCTTTGAAATACTCTAACCTGATTCTTGAAAGAAACAATGAAACTGAACAAGGAAATAAGGTAGACAACGAATACTTTGAATTTATGAAGGATTGTTACGTTTATTTGCCAGATGCGATCAATTATCTAAGCACCTTGAGAAGTAAAGTATCCTCACATGCTGTTGGAGATAGAATAATGAATTTATCGGTTTATGATGTCGCTAATGCTCAGATGTTAGCAAGAACTTTGCTTCTTGAATCATCTGGAACACTTGAATTATTTGATAGTGTGAGATAAACAAACCACTTGTATTTGGTTGCTAATGACATTGAACTTCTGGTTGCTAATAATCAAAAAGCCTGACAATCAAGAGATTATCAGGCTTTTTGCGGTCCGGACGGGACTCGAACCCGCGACCCCGTGCGTGACAGGCACGTATTCTAACCAACTGAACTACCGAACCGGGTTTTAAAAGAACTTTTATTCTTTAGAGGTTGCAAAGATAAGAAGTTTATTATCCCACGCAAGTGCTTTGTGAAAAAAATCTATTTTTTTTGATGAATTTCTTACCGCTGTGCTGAAAGTTGATTGGCAACGATAGTAATATCAAGTACGAAGATGTTGTCAATGGCTTTGTCACTATGGTTATGTAAAAATGAGTTGGGTAAATCGGAAAATCATACATTTGCGCCCCAAACAACCCAATTTATGATCAAAATGTACCTTCTTACTGCCGTGATATGCTTACTGTCATTCCTTTGCATGGGTCAGGACGCTGAAACCCCTTACAAACTGACTGTTTCAGGATTCGTTCGGGCAGATGCGCTGTTTGATTCACGACAGGCAGTAGAAGCACGCGAGGGATTCCTGCTGTTCTATGCCAAGAAGCCCCAGTACGACAAGGAAGGGAAGGATATAAATGAGAAGCCATCCTTTAACCAGTATGCAATGTGTACCCGGCTTACGGCTAAGGTAACAGGTCCGGATGTGCTTGGTGCCAAGGCTTTTGCAGTGATTGAAGGTGATTTTACCGGAGCTTCCAATGCAGAGAATAACAGCATGCGACTACGCCATGCCTATATATCTATGCAATGGGATAAGACAAGGTTGATCATGGGACAGTACTGGCATCCTATGGATCTTCCAGAAATGATACCGGGAGTATTGGGACTGAATACCGGCGCTCCTTTCCATTCGTTCAGCCGTCAGCCGCAGATACGTGTTGATCACAAACTGGGCGCCTTTAACCTGGTGGCTGTGGCTACCTCTCAACGCGATTATGTAAACAGTGGTCCTGATGGCAACAGTTCCATTTATCTGCGTAACAGTATTGTTCCTAACCTCCACGGTCAGTTGCATTTCAAAAAAACAGGCATATTCATTGGGGCGGCCGTGGATTATAAGATGCTGACACCACGATTGGTTACCGACAGCAATTACATCAGCAATGAATCGGTAAACTGCCTTTCATATACCCTTTTCGGGAACACCGCCTTCAATGGTCTTAGTATCAAGGCACAATATACCTTGAACCGGGCACTGAATGATCACCTGATGATGGGGGGCTTCGGGATTACCGAGACAGATCCAATTACCAACCGCCACACCTACACTCCGCTGAATTATCATGCTGTATGGCTGAATGTCAGTTATACCAAGACAAACTGGCAACCATCCCTATTTGCAGGTTATACTTTAAAGGCAGATACGGAAACGCCTTTTACAGGAGCCGTTTATGCCCGGGGTGCAGATATTGAGTACGTTTACCGCATTGCTCCAATGCTCACCTTCGTTCAGAAGAAATTCAATTTCTGCGCCGAACTGGAATATACCGCCGCTGCCTATGAAACGGACGAAACCTTGCTGATATCGTTAAAGGACAAGGAAACAGGAATTTTAAGGGTGAATTTGGCGGCAGTGTATAATTTCTAATTATTTATCCAAATTTGATCAGATTATTATTCTGGCTAGGCAGTACTGGTTGGTGTTTTCCAACGGAAGTACCCGTTGCATTATATCATGGTGTTCAGGGTAAAGAATATTTTATCAGGCAAATCCTCTTTGTCTCATGGCTTCGAAGAGCAGTATGGCCGTTGATACGGAAACATTCAGGGAGTCGATGCTTCCAAGCATGGGTATGATGATGCGATGATCGCAGAAATCAATCCAGGTTTCGGTAAGTCCGTCAGCTTCTGTGCCCATCACAAAGGCTGTGGCTTTGCGATAACCATGCGTATCATAGTGTGTTAAGGCCCGGAGTTCTGCTGCGTACGTGGTTATCTTCTTTTCTCTAAGCCACTGCTGTGCTTCTGATGTACTGCAGGCAACAACCTGTCGTGAGAACACGCAGCCGATTGAAGAACGGATGACATTGGGATTGTAGATATCAGTCAGCGGATCACATATTATCACGGCATCGGCGTTCACGGCATCGGCAGTTCGAAGGATAGCACCCAGATTGCCGGGTTTTTCCACCGATTCAAGGATAACAACCAAGGGCTCCTTCCGTAATTTCAGGTCGCTGAGCTTTAGATTCTTCGGCTCGAAAAGAGCTATAAATCCGTCGGACCCTTCCCTGTATGCCAGCTTCTCAAATACCGGTCGGGTGATTTCAGTTATTCTGGTATCTACCGGAATATGTGATAAATCAAGATCAGCAACCTCCCGGCAATAGTATGCTTCCTTTAACAGATATCCAGCACCCAGAGCAATCCCCACTTCACGGAATCCTTCCACTACAAGCAGGTTCTGTTTCCTGCGTTCACGGGATTTTTCCTGAAGCAGAATCAGGTTCTTGATTCGGGGATTTTGAAGGCTGGTGATAAGTTCCATTGATAATGTTTGTCTAATCTTTGGTAATATATATTATAAGTGGTCCCCAAATAGCCACCATTGCAGCAACACGAATCAATGTTATGAGTATGATGGAATTCTTGAGACCCGGGTGACCCGCTATTTTACGTGTTTTCCAAACATCAATAAAGCGTGGAAACTGACTGTTTTCTTTCCTCAAGAATTCAATACTGTACTTTCGCTCGATTTTATCCAACCGGGAATAATAGAGGAATAAAAGCAATATTCCTACCAAGATTGAGACTGCATAATAAATCATTGCCCTGAAAATTTTATTTGTCAAATATCCAAAATAAAAATGTGATATCCATACAGAATCAGCACAAACTTAAGCAATTTAAATTTATTCTCAAAAATCAAGTCGGATTCTCAATGGAGGATTCCCTAACGGGGCAGTGGTCAAAAAAACCTACCTTTGCGTTCGAAAACATTTCCATTTATGTCATTGCGCACCGTAACCGTTACAAGGTATATGCAGCCTCTGCGTGAGGGGGGCTCGCTGCCTGCCCTGGCTGAGACTGATGAAGGCCAAAAATATGTGCTTAAATTCAGGGGTAGTGGTCATGGTGTGAAATCCCTGATAGCCGAGCTGATAGGTGGTGAAATGGCACGAGCACTAGGTCTAAAAGTGCCTGAGCTTGTCTATGCCGAACTTGATGAGTGCTTTGGCATCAATGAAGGGGATGAGGAAATTCAGGATCTGCTGAAAGCCAGCAAGGGTCTGAATCTGGCATTGCAGTTTATTTCGGGTGCTTTTGCCTTCGATCCCGCTGTTATGAAAGTGGATCCCTATACCGCTTCGGAAATCGTTTGGCTTGATAGTTTGATTACCAATGTGGACCGTTCGTTCCGAAATACCAATATGCTTACGCGGAATAAGGAATTGTGGCTTATTGATCATGGTTCATGCCTCTATTTCCACTATTCATGGGATGGTTGGGAGAAAAAGGCCACCGGACCTTTCAATTATATTCGTGATCATGTGCTGCTTCCCCAGGCAACCGAATTGGAACAGGCTAACCTGTTATGCAGGGAGCTTATAGACGAAAATGTTATTCGTGACATTGTAAACCTGATACCCGAAGAGTGGCTCAAGTGGGAGCTACAACCGGAGACCCCTGATCAATTGAGGGATGTATATTACCGATTCCTTACGCAACGCCTTAATCATTCATCAGAATTTATTAAAGAAGCGCAGGATGCAAAAGCTCATTTATGAATATGCCATTGTGAGGATTGTACCACTGGTAGAACGTGAAGAATTCGTGAATGTTGGTGTAATAATGTTCAATAAAAAACATAAAACCATCGGCATGCGTTATCGTATTAACGAAGACAAGGTGAAAGCGCTTTGTCAAGATGCCGACATAGAGGAAATGCGACAAAACCTGGAGTCCTTCCGTATGATAGCCTCCGGCGAGAAGGCAGGGGGGCCGATAGCCCTTCTGGAACCAGCAGAACGTTTTAGGTGGCTCACAGCAGTGCGTAGTGCCACTATTCAAACTTCACGCTCTCACCCGGGTTTTACCGAGGATTCTGAAAAAGAACTGGAAAGACTATTCAAAGAAATGGTCCTATAGTCCCTGACTTGAACCACTTTGAACAATTTTTGAACAACAATTGAACTACATTGAACCCTTTTGAACAACCATTGAACCACATTGAACAATTTTGAACCACTTTGAACCATCCAATGATCGAACTCCTCTCCCCTGCCAAAAACCTGACATCCGGCAAAGCTGCCGTACTATCCGGCGCTGATGCCGTTTATATTGGTGCGGGTAGATTCGGTGCTAGAGCTGCAGCAACCAATTCCATTCAGGATATCAATGAACTGACGGATTTTGCTCATCAGTTCTTTGCGAAGGTATTTGTTACGGTGAATACTGTTCTTTACGAGGAGGAGCTTAAGGATGTCAAGAAACTGATACATCAATTGTATGATGCACGGGTGGATGCCGTCATTATTCAGGATCCTGCAATCCTTCAGATGAAACTGCCACCTATAGCCTTGCATGCAAGTACCCAGATGCACAACAATACCCCTGAAAGGGTTAAGTTTCTTGAGGATGCCGGACTAAGCAGGGTGGTGCTGGCGCGCGAACTCACGTTGGAACAGATTCGTGAGATCAGGCAAAATACCTCAGTTGAGCTGGAGGCATTTATCCATGGCTCTCTTTGTGTGAGTTATAGTGGAAGGTGCTATTTGAGTGAGAACATCGGCGGACGAAGTGCCAATCGGGGTGAATGTGCCCAGCCTTGCCGAAATAGCTATGATCTGACAGATGAAGCGGGTAATGTGATTGTCCACGACAGCCACCTGTTGTCGTTACGTGATCTCAATCTCAGCAGCCGGATCGGCCCGATGATTGATGCGGGGATTACTTCATTCAAGATTGAAGGTCGACTTAAGGATATTGATTACGTTAGAAACATCACAGCTTATTACAGGCAACTGATCGATGCAGAGATTGCCAGTCGACCGGGATTGAAAAAGGCTTCTTCAGGAACAGTTTACGCAGCCTTTACTCCTGATCCTGAGCGTTCGTTTAACCGTGGTTATACGGAATATTTTATAGACGGACGAAAGGTATCGGTCACCAATCCTGCTTCTCCAAAGTCAGAGGGGAAAGTCCTGGGTACCGTGGTTTCTGTGATTGGAAAGAAACTGATCATCCAACTGCATGAAGATTTCCTTATAAATAATGAGAAGCCTCCATTGACCGGTGATGTGATCACCAATGGGGATGGAATATGCTGGTACAATGGTTCGGGAAAACTGATCGGCACAAGGGTTAATGTGGTAAAGCCAGATTACATAATGGTGAATGATGTTACAGGACTTGAGCCGGGTATGCAGGTGATGCGCAACTACGATAAGGCTTTCGCCGATATGCTGAACCGGAATGATTCTACTCAACGCACCATTGACGTCAAGCTTAGCTTCAAAGAAACTGCCGATGGTTTTGAATTGGGGGCGGTTGATGAAGATGGTATTGTTACAGAAGTTAACTTCGCTACTGAAAAAATCCCGGCACGAACTCCTGATATCGGATACATCCGGTTGAGGGATCATTTGATGAAAGCAGGCAGTACGGTCTTCAGCGTAAGCGATATACATATTGATATCAAGGAATCTTGGTTTTTTCAATCCTCAGTGATCAATGGCTGGAGAAGGGAGCTGATGGACAAGGCGTTGGAACAGAGGTTTCAGCGCTACCATGAGTTGAGTGATGCCCTGCCGATTAAGCCCGATATAAATGATGATAATAGCGCACCAAGTACGCTGCCGATAGACCCTCTTACCGGGAAGGAAAATATTACGAATAGTCTGGCGGAAGAGTTTTATGCAGCGCATGGTATTACAGATATCGGCAAGATCAGGGCCCAAAAACTGAAAGGGATTGGGAGTGCAGAGAAGGACGATGCCCTGATGACAACGAAAATGTGCCTTAAATATGAACTTGGGAAATGCCCGACACATCAGCAGGCTGATCCTGATTTCCCGAAAACAGTGTATCTTAGTAACCGCGATGGACGTTTCAGACTTTCATTCGACTGCAAGGCCTGTGTGATGAGGGTTCATGCGGGAGGAAAAGAGTAAAAACCCATTAGAGAAATATCGACAGATGATAAAGACCATTACCCCCGTCCTCTGGAAAGATTACGAACTGATTGATTCAGGCAATTTCAGCAAGTTGGAGAGATTCGGCAGCCAGGTATTGATTCGTCCTGAACCCCAGGCAGTGTGGGATAAGTCGCTCACCGATGCAGATTGGGAAAAGCAGGCTTCAGCAGTTTTCCGCAAAGAGAAGAACGATCCCGAGAAAGGGAAATGGTTCCTGAACAAGAATTGCAGGGAACAGTGGTATATTACCTACGGATACAGGGAGATGAATCTGAAAATGCGACTTGGCCTCACGGGATTCAAGCATATAGGAATATTCCCCGAACAGGCAGATAACTGGAATTTTATATACGATCGTACAACAGATTTTATCAATAAGAGCCCGGGAAGTGAGAAACCCAAAGTATTAAACCTATTCGCCTATACCGGTGGAGCTTCCCTTGCAGCTGCTGCTGCAGGTGCAGATGTATATCATGTTGATTCAGTAAAACCCGTGATAACATGGGCTAGGGAAAACATGGAGGCCAGTGACCTGACAAACATACGGTGGATTGTAGAAGATGCACTTAAATTTGTAAAGCGTGAAGTACGCCGGGGTTCCAAATATCAGGGTATAATGCTTGATCCTCCGGCCTATGGACGTGGAGCAGACGGTGAGAAATGGGTGCTAGAGGAGAATATCAATGAAATGATTAAGCTCTGTGCCGACTTGCTTGATAAAAATCATGCCTTCTTTATTCTCAGCCTCTATTCAATGGGTCTCTCGGCCCTTATAGGTGAGAACCTCATAAACAGTGCCTTTGGTAAGCAACCTGACCTTACGGCAGGTGAGTTGTATATTGAAGATACTTTTAGAAAGAAATTACCACTTGGTACGATTGTAAGGTTTTAGCCACTAATATTTATTGGTTAGGTTAACCCCCTTTGTTGCTTTATTTCGTTATAGGCATTGTTAAGCTTCTGGAATTTATCATTGGCTGCCTTTTGAACATCCTCACCCAAATGGGTTACTTTATCAGGATGATACTTGAGAGCCATTTTGCGGTATGCTTTCTTTACTTCTTCATCAGAAGCATCGGGAGTTATTTCCAATATCTGGTATGAACTGTTAGTTTCCTTTACAAACATGGCACTAAGAGAATCAAAATCCTTTGGCCTGATTCCCATACGCAAACATATATGGCGTAAAACATCGGCTTCCATCTTGCCCATGGATCCATCAGCTGAAGCAACACCAAAAAGCAGGTGTACCAATTCTAGTCGTGAGGGATACTCCATGTTCTCCTGAATCTGCTCACATATTTCATCCACATCAAGATCCTGGTTAAGGATTTCACGAAGCAAAGGCAACAGGCGTTCTGCTTCGGCTTCACCGAAACGGCTGAGCAGAAAACGCTTAACGAAATTCAGCTCTGATTTCAGGATGCGGCCATCAGCTTTCATAATGGCAGCTATCATTACCAGCAGGCTGACCTTGAAATCACCTTCCTGTGTGGGAGTAAAACCCTTGTATTCATACTCACCGCTCTGGATACTGTCGTACATGGAGCCGAATACAAAACCTAGTATCGCACCAATAGGTCCTCCAAGTGCCCAACCAAGACCCCCTCCTATCCACTTGCCGAAAGAGCTGAGGGATAATTTCTTACTCAAAAAATCAGGTATGTTTGCCATCTTCTTTTATTATGGAGCAAAATTAGAGAAAATTTCACCTGTCAACAAATCTATACCAACAGTTTGACCTCCTCTGAAAGGATAATTCCCTCTTCTTCCAGTTTCCGTAAAACAGGCTCGTAAATCTCGGCTGAGAAAGGCCTTAGGAGTCCGGAAGCTTTTATTTCCCCGGAGAGAATCATATCAGCTGCAATAGCGGCAGGTAATGCAACCGTGCGGGCAATAGCCGTATCAGTTTCAGGATTTCCATACTCAACAAGCCGCGATAGAATCCGCTCTTCATGATCATCAGGATAACGAACCAGCAGCTCGTGTTGTATAATGATCATGTCACGCTCTTTGTCCTTCAACATCATCTTGTTGAACATGAGGTCGCAGGTGATATTAAAGGGAGAATCATCAGCATGGCCGATCAGTTCATTGCTGAAGAATCCAAGCCAGTTGAGCGACTTTATGGCAGACGACTGCTCTTCAACATTCAAAAACCCGGCTAATTGGCGTGCAACAGGCAAATCTGAACTGCCGGTTTTACGTTCAATCAGATTTACGTACGACAAGTGCTCCATGTTTTCAGTCCGGGTATCAAGCAGTCCGAGTTTCTTCATGGCATCAATGGTTTCACACCAACCGGGAAAGCGTATTGTCCCTCTGAGCAGTGTGTTTGCTTCTTCCAGATTATAATCCTCACGGTAAGAAAGTGAATCACGGTTTGGATATACGTCAAGCAGCCCAATCTCAGGCAACTCTATTTTGAAAGGATTGCTGAACAACTGTTCTGAGTTGACGGATATCACTTCACCTTTATCCAGATATTGTGCATTGTTGAGAGAGGCGGCCATAACACCCTTCGGGCTCCAGGTAAACTTGTAGGCCAGTGGATTATCTAATGCCTCAGGAGCCGTAAGTGCGCCACAAATTGAATAGAAACTCAGCACCTTGCCCTGCCGGGCGTGAACCCGGTCAATTATCCTCTTACCGCTCATATGGTCAATGCCGGGATCCAGTCCCATTTCATTCAGCACTATGATACCGCTTTCTTCAATAAGCGGCTTCAGATCAAGCATTGCCTGACTTTGGTAGGAAGAGGTTACCAATGATTTTTTATGCCTGATACAATGTTTGGCAACCTTGGGATGTATGGCAAAGGGTAACAGGCTCACAACCACATCATGCTGTGCCACCAGCAGATCCAGCTCTTCATCGTTGTTGGCATCCAATCTGACAGCCAATGCATATGGATGATTGCCGATAATGGATATTATCTTCTCTTTGTCAACATCTGCCACTGTTAATATATGTCCCCTGCCGAGTAACCAGCTAACCAAAGGGCGCGAAACCATGCCTGCGCCTAGTACCAATACCTTATTCATGCGTGTGTGGCTTTAGTCGTAATATCAGATGTAGCTTTAAGGTGTTCCTTCAAATATTGATAATCGGGAGTAAGGTTACCGTTGTGCAGAATGAGTGCTTTTTTTATCGGTTTAGGAAGTTCGAGATCAGAAAAGGATTCATCAAAATCGCAGTCTACTATTGGTTTTAGGTAATGGATGAGCGCATTGGAGAAACTGGCTGATGACTCGCGTGGCAGTTCACTGGGTAGAATATGTACCGCCATTACCAATAATCCCGGCCCCTTGTAGCCCATGGTTTGCATCTGCGTGTCAGGATTATATACAAACAGAGGATCTTCGATCTCTGTTCCTTTATGAGTAATTTCTATACTGCCATCGGGATCACAGGTAATATCACCAATAACGGTTAACTTTGGATAGGGTGTTTGTGTTGGTTGCACCGCTGGTTCAGATTCAACCCCCTTATACGTTTCCTTTTCAGCAAAAAGACGGCTTACTGCTTCTTTTGTCACGAGTTTAGGGAATCGGGGTTCCCAGTACATGCAGTTCATTAATACGGTTAATCCCGGCAGGTAATTCTCGAATAGACTGCTATAGTTTGCAGGATTCCTGTAATAGTCGGTTTTATCGAAAGGCTTGCCCTCCTTATGCTGTGCAATATGCTCCTGATGGAACACCACTTTATAGAGCAAGTTCTTTGGTGAGCATTTGCGATTCTTGAGCATTAACAACTTTTCAGGTGAAATTTCCTTAACAGGAAGCAATCCCAATATCTCCTGCGCACCCTGCGAAACATGTCCATAACCGGTAAATCCTATGGTTAAGGGTAGTATCTCTTCAGGCAAACCTTCTTCAGCAATTACAAGGCCAACTTCTGATATTTCCTGTTGAGCTTCAGCTAGTGAATTATAGGTATGAGCCTGTTTTATCCGTAAAAATGGAGTTTCAATTCCCCGCTCTTTCAACCGGATTCCCAGGGCCCAAAGTGAATTGATCATTCCTGCCAGTCCTGCATGGTATCCAAAGAAAATAACCCGATGCCCTTGTTCATCAGTGATTTTCTCGTAATCAATCAGATTACACTCCAACTCCATCATTTTTTTCAGACGCGGCATATTATAGGCTTGTCCCTTGACAACGTGCGAGAAATTAACATACGTTTTACCCTTCTCAAAGTCATTGACAGGAACTTCCTTGACACCGAGAATGATTCTGCATTCCTTAAGGTCGGGAGCTATACGGGCGCCTGCTTTCAGGTACTCGGCATCTGTGAATACCCGTTTATCAGATTTCTGGACAATGATATCAATATTCTTCTTTTGGACCAGGTAGTTCACATGTTCCGGTATCAATGGAGCCCTGCGCTCCCTGGCATAGAGATCTTCATGCCTTATGCCTATAAAATTACTCATACCTGCCGGTTAGGTTATTATTGAAAAAAGAAATTACAAATACACGCATAGTGCTTTCCATTAAATTATTTATTTCAGTAGGTTTGTACAAATTTTAACAACGATATGTCGGGCAGGAAAGGAATAATTAGAAAAGCACTATCAATTGTGAGGTTTTGCATATTCTTCTTCTTCATTTCAACTGTTATTGTCACCATCCTGTATCGTTTTATACCGCCACCCATTACACCACTCATGGCCATAAGGTTCAGTGAACAGGTATTTGACGGTGAACAAATAAAACTCAAAAAAGATTGGGAACCATTAAACCATATTTCACCCAATATGGTTCAGGCAGTGGTAGCCTCTGAAGATAATAATTTTGAAAAACACTACGGAATTGACTTTGAAGCTGTAAAAAAAGCACGTCAGTTAAACAAGAAAGGCAAGGTGTTAAGAGGTGCCAGCACCATATCACAGCAAACGGCCAAAAATGTGTTTCTTTGGCCCAAGCGTTCTTGGGTACGTAAAGGCTTTGAAGTATATTTCACCGGATTAATTGAGATTTTCTGGGGCAAGAAGCGCATCATGGAAGTTTACCTGAATGTTATAGAAATGGGAAGTGGAGTATATGGAGTAGAAGCGGCCTCAAGACAATATTTCAAAAAGCCGGCATCACAATTAAACCAGAGTGAAGCAGCCCTGATAGCAGCGGTATTGCCAAATCCGAGAGTATATAGTGTGGCAAACCCTTCAAATTATATAAGAAGGAAGCAACAGCGCATTATCAGAGCAATGAATAGAATTGAAAGGGTTAGCTTTATAAAATAATAAACACTTCCTATTCTTATATCCATCACAACTTTATGTAAAAAGAGGTGTTATTTTTTTTTGTACTTTTGCAACCTCAAATTTAGGAGCACGGGAAATTGATTTACAAGGTCCCTCACTTTAAAATAATCAGATCAAAATACATTATAAAATGGGAAAAGAAAAAGCCAGAAAATCGGTTTATACTTTCGGTAATAAAAAAGCTGAAGGTGATGCCGGAATGAAAAACCTGCTAGGTGGCAAGGGCGCTAACCTTGCTGAAATGAACCTCATTGGTGTACCGGTTCCTCCGGGATTCACAATCACTACTGAAGTCTGCACTGACTATAACACCAAGGGAAGGGAGTATGTTATTGAAATGATACGTCCTGAAGTTGAAGCCGCAGTTAAGCAGGTTGAGAAGGTTATGGGTTCAAAGTTTGGTGATAAGGAAAATCCACTTTTACTCTCAGTTCGTTCCGGTGCCCGTGCTTCTATGCCTGGTATGATGGATACAGTGTTAAACCTTGGATTGAATGAAGAAGCGGTTGAAGGCATTGCCCGTAAAACAGGTAATGAACGTTTTGCATGGGATTCATATCGCCGTTTCGTACAGATGTTTGGTGATGTGGTCTTAGGAATGAAGCCGGCTTCAAAGGAGGATATTGATCCTTTTGAAGAGATCATGGAACACATGAAGGAAGAAAAAGGTATTAAAACAGATAATGAATTTACAGTTGCCGACCTTAAAGCACTGGTAAAGAAATTCAAGGCTGCTGTGAAGAAAGTTACCGGCCATGATTTCCCGGCCGATCCATGGGAACAGTTATGGGGTTCCGTAATGGCTGTTTTTGACAGTTGGATGAATGAACGCGCTATATATTATCGTAAACTCAACAATATACCTGCTGAATGGGGTACTGCCGTTAATGTTCAGGCGATGGTTTTTGGCAATATGGGTAGCAATTCTGGTACCGGTGTTGCTTTCACTCGCGATGCAGCAACCGGTGAAGACCTGTTTAATGGTGAATACCTGATTGACGCTCAGGGTGAAGATGTTGTGGCCGGTATACGCACACCACAGCAAATTACAAAAGAAGGTTCAATTCGTTGGGCAAAGCTTGCTCATGTTACTGAAAAGGAAAGAGCTTCAAAGTTCCCCTCCCTTGAAGAAGCTATGCCTGCTATTTATAATGAATTGATTGAAACCCAGCAGAAGCTTGAAGATCATTACCGTGATATGCAGGATCTTGAATTCACCATTCAGGAAGGAAAACTCTGGATGCTTCAAACCCGTAATGGAAAACGCACCGGAGCTGCTATGGTAAAAATAGCCATGGATATGCTTCGTCAGGGAATTCTTACTGAAAAAGAGGCCCTCCTTCGCATGGAACCCGGTAAACTTGATGAATTATTGCATCCTGTATTTGATCAGACTGCAATAAAGAAAGCAAAAGTATTGGCTAAAGGCTTACCCGCATCTCCGGGTGCAGCTACCGGCGAGATCTGTTTCCACGCTGATGAGGCTGAAGTTCTTGCAGCTAAAGGCCACAAGGTTGTTCTGGTTCGTATTGAAACATCACCTGAAGACCTGAAGGGTATGAATGTTGCAGAAGGTATCCTTACTGCCCGTGGCGGTATGACATCACATGCTGCAGTTGTTGCCCGTGGAATGGGTAAATGTTGCGTCTCAGGTGCCGGAAACCTCAAGATAGACTATAAGGCCCGTACTTTAACGGTTGATGGCTTTAACCTGAAAGAGGGTGATTTCATTTCTCTTAATGGTAGTACCGGTGAAGTTTACGAAGGTAAAATTGCAACCCGTGACCCGGAATTAAGTGGTGACTTTGGGAAATTAATGGAACTGGCCGATAAGTATTCAAGAATGCTGGTCCGCACCAATGCTGACACACCCCGCGATTCAAAAGTTGCCCGTGCTTTTGGTGCCAAGGGTATTGGACTTTGCCGCACTGAACACATGTTCTTTGAAGGCGACCGTATTAAGGCTATGCGCGAGATGATTCTTGCCAATGATGAGACCGGTCGTCGTAAAGCTTTGGAGAAACTGCTTCCAATTCAAAGATCCGATTTTGAAGGTATATTTGAAGCAATGCAGGATTTACCTGTGACAGTTCGTTTGCTCGATCCTCCTTTACATGAATTTGTTCCTCATGAAACTGCCAACCAGCAGGAAATGGCAAAAGAAATGGGCATCTCACTGAAAGAAGTACAGCAAAAAGTACACGATCTGGCAGAGATGAATCCAATGCTTGGTCACCGCGGTTGCCGTTTAGGAAATACATATCCTGAAATTTCAGAAATGCAGGCACGCGCTATTATTGAGGCTGCCTTGAATCTCAAGAAAAAAGGTATCCGTGCTATTCCTGAGATTATGATCCCGCTTACCGGTACTCAGGCTGAAATGAAACTCCAGGAAAGCATCGTACGCGATACAGTTGAGAAAGTATTTGCTGAACGCAACGATCGTATTGAATATCTGGTTGGAACCATGATTGAAATACCACGTGCAGCATTGGTTGCCGACAAGATTGCTGAATCAGCCGAGTTCTTCTCCTTTGGAACCAATGACCTGACACAGATGACCTTTGGTTATTCACGTGATGACGCCGGTAAGTTCCTGCCTGTATATTTGGATAAAGGCATTTTAAAGGTTGATCCATTCCAGGTTCTGGACCAGGAAGGCGTAGGACAATTGGTTGACCTGGCAATTGAGCGTGGCCGCCGTACACGTCCTAACCTTAAGGTTGGTATTTGTGGCGAGCATGGTGGAGAACCATCATCAGTAGAATTCTGCCATTCAGTTGGTATGAACTATGTAAGTTGTTCACCCTATCGTGTTCCTATAGCACGTTTGGCTGCAGCTCAGGCCGTTCTTAAAGAAAAAGCCACTGCCACACCTGAAAAGGTTGATAAGAAAGCAGTTAAAGCTGATAAGAAAGAGGATAAAAAAGCTGAAAAAAAAGCCGCAAAAAAGGCAGAGAAAAAAGCTGAAAAAGTAATCAAGAAAGAGAAGAAAGCAGCTAAAAAAGCAAAGAAGGCCGATAAGAAAGCCAAGAAAGCCGATAAGAAGAAATAATTTCACATCGGTATAATCATTAAGTGTAGGGATAGATACTTTTCTATCCCTACATTATTTTTAATTATTTAGTGTTGTTTTTATATCTTGATATCTACATTTAATTTTTACTTTTGCAATCGATTGCAGCTATAGGCAATTTCCAACTTCAATTGTTTACGGTTTATCCATTATTATTAAATTTTAATCCTTATGAGCAATAATTCCGGCAGCTTGACAACAGCTAGTAACACAACCATTGACTTATCAGTATATGGAATACAGAATGTTGAACACATTTATTACAACCCTTCATACGAGGAACTCTTCGAGCATGAAATGAATCAAGACCTTGAAGGCTTCGAGCGTGGCGTATTAACAAATCTTGGCGCAGTTTCAGTTGACACAGGCATTTTCACAGGCCGTTCTCCCAAAGACAAGTACATTGTGTATGATGAAACCAGTAAGGATAATGTTTGGTGGTCAACTATCGGCAAGAATGACAACCGGCCTATCACTCCTGAAATCTGGAATCATCTCAAATCATTGGTAACAAAGCAACTTTCAGGTAAAAAGATTTACGTTGTGGATGCTTTTGCCGGTGCAAATCCGGAGACCCGCTTAAATGTTCGTTTCATCATGGAAGTTGCATGGCAGGCTCATTTTGTTAAGAATATGTTCATCAGGCCAACCGAGGAAGAACTAAAGAACTTTAAACCTGATTTTATTCTTATCAATGGTTCAAAGACATCAAATCCTCAGTGGAAGGAACAAGGCCTGAATTCAGAAAACTTTGTGGCTTTTAACCTTACCGAACGCATCCAGGTAATAGGCGGTTCATGGTATGGCGGAGAGATGAAGAAAGGAATATTCTCAATGATGAACTACTACCTGCCTCTGCAGCATGTTGCCTCAATGCATTGCTCTGCCAACATGGGCAAGAATGGTGATGTTGCAATATTCTTCGGTCTTTCAGGTACCGGAAAAACAACCCTGTCGGCCGATCCTAAACGCGCATTGATAGGTGATGACGAACATGGATGGGATGACAATGGAGTGTTCAATTTTGAAGGAGGCTGCTATGCTAAATGTATCAACCTCAGCAAAGAAAATGAACCCGATATCTATAATGCAATCCGCAGAGATGCATTACTTGAAAACCTGGTTGTACTACCCGATGGCACCGTTGATTTTGCTGATGGTTCCAAAACTGAAAATACAAGGGTTTCTTATCCTATTTACCATATTGAGAATATTGTAAAGCCTGTATCAAAAGGTGGACATGCTACAAAGGTAATCTTCCTTACTGCTGATGCTTTTGGAGTTCTGCCTCCTGTTTCCTTGCTCACACCGGAACAAACAAAATATCATTTCCTATCAGGCTTCACAGCAAAACTGGCAGGTACTGAAAGAGGTGTGACTGCACCGCAGCCCACATTCTCAGCTTGCTTTGGTAACGCATTCCTTACCCTCCATCCTACCCGTTATGCAGTTGAGTTAGTTAAGAGAATGGAACACAGCGGAGCTAAAGCCTATTTGGTTAACACAGGATGGAATGGAACAGGCAAGAGAATCTCAATCAAGGATACAAGGGCAATCATTGATGCTATACTTGATGGTTCAATCGATAAAGTTCCAACAAAACATATTCCATATTTTAATTTGGAGGTCCCTATTGAACTTCAGGGAGTGAATACTGAGATCCTCGACCCAAGAAATACCTATTCGCCTGCTGATCAGTGGGATGTTAAAGCCAAAGACCTCGCTAAGAAGTTTATTGACAACTTTGAAAAGTATACTGACAACGAAGAGGGTAAAAGCCTTGTTGCTGCAGGTCCTCAGTTGTAGTTAAATTACTCATGCCAACATAATAAGAGCCGTTGTATCATAACGGCTCTTATTAATTATTGGAATCCGGCAATATCCATACCTTTGTATAGACTTATTGATTCAGGCACCTGTTCTCAACTGATCTGTTCATCAAAAGATTATAGAATTAATAACTTGTAAGAATATTGATATGGATTGTCGAAAAGGATGTGCTGCATGTTGTATATATCCTTCAATAAGTACTCCTTTACCCGGAATGCCTGAAGGAAAGCCGGCCATGGTACCCTGTCCACATTTATCAGATGAAAAACTTTGCAACCTTTTCGGGAAGGATCAACGTCCAAAAGTGTGCATTGGGTTTAAGCCTGTAGAGTGGATGTGCGGGAATTCAGAAGATGAAGCAGCCGCAAATTTCAGATGGCTTATGGAGCCTAAGTTCATTCCTTTATATTAATCAGTATTATAATTGATAATCAAATATTTGATTTCTGCTGTTTTTTGGTTATATTTGTACTGCTAAACAATTAATACCAATTTATTATGCCTTCCGGTAAAGTTAAATTTTTCAATGAGCGTAAAGGCTTCGGCTTCATTGTTGATGATGAAACCCAACACGATGTTTTTGTTCACGCAACAGGACTGACAGAAAAAGTAAGTGAAAACGACCTGGTAACCTATGAAGTTACCGAGGATAAGAGAGGCAAAAAGGCCGTAGATGTGAAGAAAATATAGTCAGGAATTTATTAGTCTTTGCACAAGAGCTTCCTTTTAATAAGGAGGCTCTTTCTTTTAGCTATTTTGCGCCGTATTCCAATAAGGATTCATTGAATATTTAAGTCATTTATTAATTCCTGCCACTTTAATCAGTCAGTGACGATGCACTGCCAAATGAAAGCTGGCCATGAAATAGTATCTTTGCAAAATGAACTATCTGCTGATTGAAAACCTTAGTAAATCATACGGGGAAAAAGAACTATTCAATAATATAACCTTTGGCATTGACGAAGGAAGTAAAGTGGCACTCATTGCCCGCAACGGAGCAGGCAAAAGCTCATTGCTCAATATAATTGCCGGGAAGGACCTTCCCGATTCAGGGGCTGTTACCTTCAGGAAGAATATCAGATGGTCGTATTTACCGCAAAATCCCCTGCTGAATGAAGAAAAAACCGTGTTCGATATTCTATTCCATTCCGACAACGAATTCATGAGAGCAATCAGAGATTATGAACTGAGTTTGAAACGTCTGCAACATGACGATTCAGAGGAAGCTCATAACTTTTTTGAAGTGGCATCCAATGAAATGGAAAGAGTTGGGGGCTGGGATTATGAAAACAGGATAAAGGAAATTCTTAACAGGTTTAAAATTATTAACCTTGACCAACGTGTAGGTGAATTATCGGGAGGCCAACGAAAGAAAATATCATTGGCCAAAGCGTTGCTTGAGGATACAGACTTGCTTATATTGGATGAGCCAACCAACCACCTCGACATAGAGATGATTGAATGGCTTGAGGAATATCTTTCCAGACAAAGCCTTAGCTTGCTAGTGGTAACTCACGACAGATATTTCCTTGATAATGTTTGTGATGAGATCCTGGAACTGGATAACAACCGCATTTATAGGTATAAGGGCAATTATGCCTATTTTATTGAGAAGAAAGCTGAAAGAGAGGCTATTGAGCTAACTGAAATTGAAAAAGCTCAGGGGATGTTCCGTAAGGAACTTGAATGGATGCGACGGATGCCTCAGGCACGGACCACCAAGTCAAAAGCCCGCATTGATAATTTTTATGAGATACAGGAAAAAGCCAATAAAACCATAGAAAAAGGCACCGGTCCTCTTGAGGTTAAAATGAGCCGCATTGGAGGTAAAGTGCTTGAGATGAATAATGTTTTTAAGTCATTCGGTGATAACAGGCTCATTGAAAACTTCTCGTATATCTTTAAAAAAGGCGAAAGAGCCGGTGTGCTCGGCAAGAATGGATCAGGCAAGTCTACATTCCTTAACCTGATTACGGGCCAGCTTAGTCCGGATATGGGTAAAATTTCAACCGGGCAAACTATTGTTTTTGGCTATTATTCACAAGAAGGATTCCAACCTGTGGAGGATAAACGGGTAATTGACATAGCCAAAGATATTGCAGAACAAATTCCCATTGGTAAGAAGTATATGTCAGCTTCTGCATTCCTGGCTCATTTTAATTTTCCTCATACCTTGCAATACAACTATTTCTCAAATCTTAGTGGTGGTGAAAAAAGGAGATTGTACCTTTTGATGCAACTGCTTAAAAACCCTAATTTTCTAATTCTTGATGAGCCTACAAATGATCTGGATATCTACACATTAAATCTGCTGGAAGATTTCCTTGTCAATTTTGGAGGATGCTTATTGGTGGTTTCACACGACCGGTATTTTATGGATAAGCTGGTTGATCATGTATTTGTGTTTGAAGGGAATGGCAAGATCAAGGATTATTATGGAAATTATACCGAGTACTATAGGATAAAACTGGCGGAAGAAGCCAGAGCTGCTTCTAAAAAAAATGTACAGGCCCCGGTCAATAAGGCCAAAGAAAAAGATGACTCCAATAAGGTAAGAAAACCCACATATAAAGAGAAAAAAGAGTATGAAGAACTGGAACAGGAAGTGCAATTCCTGGAGCAGCAAAAAGAAGCCATCATGGAACGAATGAACAGCGGAAGCTGCTCAAATGAAGAATTGGCAATCCTGGCAAAGGACTATGCTGTAATGGAACAACTTATAAACACTAAAACAGACCGTTGGCTGGAACTTAGTGAGCTGTTTATGAATTTAACATAACCGGCATCACAAGCATAAGGATATCCTCAGCTTTATTCTCACCTTCAACAGGACGCAAGATGCCTGCGCGATTTGGCGCTGACAATTCCAGACGAACATTCTCAGTGCTAAGGTTAACCAGCATCTCTATAAGGAACCTGGAGTTAAATCCAATTTCCATATCCTCACCGGAATAGTTACAGCTCAACCGCTGACGTGATTCATGAGCGAAATCTATGTCTTCTGCATCAACAAACAATTCTTGACCTGAAATGGTCAATCGAATCTGATTGGTTGATTTATTGGCAAAGAAGGATCCTCTTTTCAGCGTAGTAATAAACGACAACCTGTCAACGATTAGCGTATTAGGATTATCAGTAGGAATGACTGCCTCATAATTAGGATACCGACCTTCAATCAAGCGACAGAAGAGATCAATATTATTGAATTTAAAGCGGGCATTTTTCTGATTATAAGAAATGGCAATCGGAGTATCGTTTGCTATAAGGATATTCTTTAGCTGATTCAGTGGTTTCTTTGGTATTATAAACGAGACGGTAGTGTCAGCACTTGCATCGGTACGTTTATATTTTACCAGTTTATGGG
This sequence comes from uncultured Bacteroidales bacterium, assembly GCA_937894795.1. Classification (GTDB taxonomy): domain Bacteria; phylum Bacteroidota; class Bacteroidia; order Bacteroidales; family Lentimicrobiaceae; genus Lentimicrobium. The sequence goes on along the minus strand of CALCQV010000124.1, from coordinate 13,474 downwards.
CATCCGTTGCAACAAATATTATAGAATCAGGTGAAAGGTCACAATTTACACCTGACATAGCCGGCCGCAGGTCGTCAGATCCTGTAGCGAAGATGGTTTTATTGATTGCAGAGAGAAGTACCTCAGATGTTAAGGTAAAACCGGATGTTTCTTCAAGCTCGGGAACTCTTGGGAACTCTTCAGCATTATGACCTGTAATATGGAACTTGGCACCATCGGCAGCAATTTCTATTACAAAGTTCTCATTGATGGTGAATGTAAGCGGAGTATCACCGTATGTTTTCAGCAATTCAATAAGTATCTTTGCCGGTATAGCAATAAATCCCTCATCTTCAGCCATATTGACATCTAATACAACAGTCATGGTGGTTTCAAGATCAGAGGCTGTTATTCTTAAGGAATTACCGGCTAATTCTACAAGAAAATCATCCAATATTGGAAGTGTATTGCTTGAATTTAGCACACCGCTAATTGCCTGAAGGCCGCGAAGTAGGTTTTGGCTCGATACTATGAATCTCATAATCAATGTCTTTTTTTAATAGGGAATAATATTTCTTCCATCGGTAAAAATAAGAAATTATTAATCAAACTTCTACCGGTAAATGAAGCTTTCAGTTAAATTTTATCAACAACCCGCCTAAACTTATTAACCTATTGCATTTGGCGGACGAAGTTTAGGATTAATGTAATCGTAATATTATTATTACTTATTAATGCGGTTCTTGCCAAAATCAAACTTCTTTTCAGTACCTGCTAAAAGTCTTTTTATATTCTCACGGTGAGTGTATGGGATGAAAAGCGCAACTCCTATAGCAAGTATTATTAGCGGAAGCCTTGTTTCATGGAGGATAAATATCTCAATAAATGGGAATAGTATTGAGCAAATGATGGATGATAATGAGACAATCCTGGATAAAATCATTATCAGAATGAAGCAAACAAGGATTATCAGGAAACTTAAAGGATAAATGGCAATAAGGACACCTACCAGTGTAGCCACTCCCTTTCCTCCCCTGAATGAAGCAAATACAGGGAAAACATGTCCTATCACAGCTGATGTACCTAATGCTATTTTGTAAATCTCAACCAGATTTTCAGAGAGTACAGGAGAGTTCAGGAATAATGAAAGTTTAACGGCTGCAAGACCTTTCAGAATATCAAAAAGCAGGACGGGAATGCCTACTTTCATGCCGAAAGTGCGAATAGTGTTTGTAGCACCTGCATTTCCACTGCCAACAGTTCTGATGTCCATTCCGAAAAATGATTTCCCAACTATTACAGCTGTTGGGATTGAACCCAGCAAATATGCAATTATTATACCTGCTATCATTGCTAAATTGATCATCTCTGCTATTCTGAAAATTGTCGTTGCTGAATCTTCCTCATAAATGCCATACGGGCTTCAGGAGTTGAAATAATGAACTGGTATGCCGTTTCATCTGATTTAGTATTCAAAGTTCTCTTATTCTCCTTTAATGACACCAGAATTGAATTGAATTCGTTATTGGAAGAGATGGCCTGCATTATTCCATTGCTATAGGAGAAGAAGTACCATATTTGAGGACTGAACTCCAGATATACATTGATTATATCACCTGTTCTCCTTTTTCCTATTTCAATATAGCCATCAACTGTCCGGTTTACCAAATTACGCTGAATCCCTGCTATACCAATCTTTCCTTCACTCACAAATGATCTTAGCTTTCTATCCCAAACCATGTTAAGATTACTTAGGATCATTGATTTATTAAGTTGATCGGGCACTTTCTTGACCTGGCCTGTAAGATTCAATTCATCGAGGAATGCTTTAGATTCTGTTTCTCCAATCAAAGAAGTAAGGAATAATTTAAAGGATTCAGTGTTAACATCAAGACGACCCAGTTCGGTGACTTTAAGATCTTCAAGCAACCTGTCAAATGCCTGTGTTGAGAAAAAGAAATCCAATGCTACCGATAAATTTATACGTGTAGAATCAACAAGTGTATACTGGGAAACGTCTCCATAAGTATTCATTTTAACACTTCCCAAAGCAGTGCCAATATTCAGATCACCCTGAGCCTTAAGTACGCATTGCTCTGTTGAAAATATTAAAAGATTACCCGCCAGTGTTTTCTTATCCAATCGTTCATTGCTGCCTGTAATATATGATTGGGAAGGCTTATCGTATCGGATATATCCGGTGGCTGTGGCTAGTAAAGTATCGCCGAATGCTTTTGGCCTTTCCAGTAATGATGGGTAGATGCTTGAGAAAAAGTCAGAATAAACAACCCCTAAGAGAACCGGATCATTGATGCTGTCTCTTTCATTAAGTGTAATTGGAATTCTTATATCATTCTGATCCAGTTCTGATGCAAATCTAACCCAGGGTCTATTCTCAGCAAGACATGCATTTTGCATCTGGAATACTCCATCGAAATAATGGTTCCTGGAATCTGCCTTCATTTTAATGTTACCTATAAAGTTAAAATGATCATTTAATGGCATGAAATTGTTTGCAGGAATATTAGTAAGTCCATAGGTATGTTGAGCAGAATCCACTGTGATTGGATCGAGATGAAGTTGTCGTACGTTTCCGGCATCATCAACATAATCAATATTTCCGGAAGCCATATAGTGCTTTCTGGAGTTCACTTTTATTGATGCATCATAAATTCTGTGATGCTTGTGCTTACGGTCAGCTATTATATTTGCACCCTCCAATGCCTGCATATCACCATCCGACAAGATTGTAACTTTACCATCACCTGGAAAAACAGCAATATCAGCCACCTGAATTATCTTAACATCTCGGGCATTGATAATATTTTCCTTCATCTTGTATGATGCCTCCATAGCAAAGAATTGTAAGGAATCTCTCTGAGGATCAGTAGAGATAAACTCGGAGCCACTGAAGTCATAGTCAACCAGCTTTTTTAAATCAATGGCATCAGTCAATTCAGACCTGTGTACCAGTGAATTGGTCAACAGCAATTCACTCTTCTCCATACTCCATTCTATCTGGTCCATGTAGCAAACATATTTGCTATGTGGCAGCTCAATTCGCTGACTTTCACCCAATACTCCGAACACACCTTCCTGATTCAGGAAATCAACACTACCTGAATTCATCCTGGTGGATAATGATAAGCTGGGACGCTCAGGATAATAAAGCAGGAAATCGGTGGTATCAGTATGGAATGATTGATTCCTAAAACTAAAGTTATTGGAAATCAGATCTGCATTATCAAGCCGGCTCTTCCCGCTTCCAAATAAACCTCTTGAAGTGAGAGTGAGGTTTCCACTATGATATGATTTAGCTCCAAACATTTCAAACTCCTTACCGGGTAATGTTTGCAAGCTCATACTATCAAGTGCCGGAACCCAATATTGATGAACACCTTCACCGACAACCATAGGAAATGTGGGAGCCCCATATTTTTCCTTGATGTCAAAGTTTTTCAAATCAGCAACCAGAGAATCAGGGTAGAAGATAAAGTTCTTTGACTCAGATGTGGATGTAAGGTATTCCAATCTACCGTCACCTTGAAGACCATTGTTATCAAGGGTAATATTTGAATAGTATGTTGCCCTGTCTTTATATACGGGAATACCCTTTGGAGGAAGTGAACGATTGAATCCAAGGGAATAGTCCTCCATAACCCGTAACGGCTCTTCAATCACCGGCATGATATCACCTGAATTCAATGAGCCGTCAAATTTCAATCCTTCCGTTGTAAAACTATTCAAGCTGTCGATAACAAAAGGATAGACCGTATAAAAGAAATTCTCACGCTTGTATGCACCTCCTCTGATAGTGCTATAGTCGTAAAAGACGAAAGCGTCTTCATGACTATTAAACAAAGGATAAACCGGTAGATTTCGGATTCCGGATTTATTTGTTGGGTCATCTATCAGCAATTCACCATTTAAATCGGCCAAAACATTCTTAACTTCAATACGCTGCAGCTTGCCGGTACTTATATTTATAGTATCTACCATAAAACTAAGTGAATCAATGGTTGGCATACTGAGTTTAAACTTATCGTACTCAAAGGAACTCTTGTTGGCATAAAAAGTAAAATAGCCTGCCTTTACCATTCCGGTGAAAACGAAATCTCTGTTGCGGCCAATAATGATTTCTTTGGTTCTTGGTATTATATTAACAGCCTTTACATCACTCAGTGCAACGCTGTCAACACCTCTTACTGTTATATTAAATGTTTTCAGATTCAGCACTCCATTGGCCCCTCGGTCAACATTTGATCTGATCTGAATAACATCATAATCCATCTTTTTACTTCGAGCGTTCAGATAATCATATAGTCGTTGCTTGACTTCAATCCTGTCATTGTCAATATTATAGGTTATAAATCCTCCATTGGAGAGATTTATTGCCATTGCTTTCACTTGTTCAATAGGCTTCTGAACAAATTTAGCAAGTTCAGGTAAGAAGAAAACTTTTACTTTATTCTTTTCCGAGTAGTTGTAAATTACATTAATAGGGTTAATTGCATCAATACCTTGCAGTTTATCAAATCTCTCTTCACTGTAAAAGTTGGTTGACTCAAAAGTGGCAGTCCCTTTATTACTCAGTCCTCTGAGCATTTCAAAATTTATACTGTCAGCATCAATGGAATAATACATCCCCTGAAAGTACATGTCAATCTTATGAAACGAACTAAAAAACGGACTACCTGAAACGCCCTCCCCATTTCTGAGTAAGGCAAGTTCCCTGTTCTCATTTACATACCGTAAGTTTAATCCCGGATGATAAATAGAATCATTTTCGTAATAAATCGTTGCTGCAGTTCTTGGAGATATGAGTCTATCGGGGCGAATGACAAAGCTCTTTGAATCAAGGCGCATGATTAATTCTGTGCCTTTCTTTACAAAGATGTTTGCATCAGTGTAGGTATCTCCTGAACCTACAATACGTGAACCCTCAATAGTAAAGCCGCCAAAATAATCAATGTTTTTATAAAGGTTCTTTATACTGATATCCTTATCAAAGGATACAAATTTGGGAAAAGATGATCGTTCCAGAGGAACACCCGCCAAAACTCTGTCTTCAAGTGATCCTACCAATGCTTTGTCAAAATATACTTTATGGTAAAAGTTGACAGTATCAGCCTTCCAGTATGTTTCTTTAAGGTTGACTTTATAAGTATCCACTACCACATATACATTTCGTGGATCATAGCCATACTTACTCCAGTTCACCTTTCCATCTCTCCCCTGAAACCTGTCAGCCAATGGGAAGAAGGTACCTGAAGTACCAAGTATTGAAATGCTGTCACGGCCGGAAAAACAGATTAAATTTATGTCCTTAAGTTCAATGGACAGTGTTGAATCATAACGGTAAGTAAATCCGCTTCCTTCGAACTTCCAAACATTCGTATTTTGTTTGAACAACACGTGGTCGCGGTTAAACTGGGTTGTATTGTTCAGGTAGGTTTTAAGTTGTTTCAAGCCTTTAGAATCAATAAATGGCTGCAATGCCTTATGCCATTCCAATATACTCTGGTTTCCTGTAGTTTCAGTAAAGGAACTCAGGGCTTCAAGGTAATCAGAATATCCCATGTGAGGCCTGATATTCTGCTTCCGCATAAGGTTGGAATTTCTAATAACCTCCTTCTGAACCTGAAGGGTAAATTTACCTTCATCCCAGTCGGTTATAAACTCCTTAAGAATAAGTTGAACCTTGCGATTATTCTGTGACTCAAAATAGGTATTGAGTTGCTTTATAAAAACCGCAGGATCCTCTGAGAATTCTTCAGGATCCTGTTGGTTAATAGCAATGAAACCTGCAACGAGTATCCAAATTATTGATGCTTGTACAAGTTTTAGATAACGCATTTCAATAGAATTTGATGAGCAATAATTTTGGTTAAAGAGGTTAACAAAGCATCATGTGTTCAGTTTATTAAAACTTGCAGCAACCCAATTGTTTTTCTCCTTGTATGTACTAAATTCCAGTCCTGATTTTAATGCGCTTGCTTTGATTACATCAAGATCAGCATAATAAAAACCACTAAGCAATAGGAGACCATTGGCTTTTAGGCTCTTAGCATACACAGACATATCATTCAGAAGGATGTTTCTGTTGATATTTGCAATAATGACATCATAATTCCGGTTTTCAAGCAATGATGCATCACCTAAATAAACGTTAATATAGGGAGTATTATTACTTTGGATATTTTCAAGTGTATTTTTATAAGCCCATTCATCATTGTCAATAGCCGTTATATCCCTACACCCTTTCAGTGCGGTTAAAATAGCCAAAACACCTGTCCCACATCCCATATCCAGGACTGCCTTGCCGGTCAAATCCAACTCTAACAGAAATTTAAGCATCAGGAAAGTAGTTTCATGATGGGCTGTACCAAACGACATTTTTGGCTCAATAATTATCTCAAACTCTATTTCCGGATCAGCAGGATGAAAAGGAGCTCTGATATAACATCTATTGTCAATGGTTACCGGTTGAAAGTTACTTTCCCATACAGCATTCCAGTTTTGATCAGGAATAACAACTACTGAAAATTCAACATTGTTCCTGATCTCTGGTGTCAATAATTCATCATTTAATATGGATGAATTGTACTTTTCTACAGGTATATACGCCAAAAGCTCATTGTCGGCTTCCACAAAACTCTCAAATCCTAATTCACCCAGAATAGCCGTGAGCTGTTCTGCCTTATCAGTCTCACCTGACTTTATAGTACATTTTAATTCAATGTATTCCATGATCAGTGTTGGAAACTGTTTATTATTTTAATAAAATCATCTGCTTTCAGTGAAGCGCCTCCAATGAGACCACCATCGACATCAGGTTGAGCAAATAATTCCGCAGCATTCCCGGGATTACAGCTGCCACCATAGAGAATAGTAATATGATCTCCGGTCTCCTTGCCATAGTGATTTGCAATTATCTCTCTGATATAAGCATGCATTTCCTGAGCTTGTGCAGGTGATGCGGTTTTCCCGGTGCCAATTGCCCAAACAGGCTCATAAGCAATGACAACCCGACTTATTTCATCTGCACTTAAATGACATATCCCTTTAGTAATCTGCTTGTTTACTACTTCAAAATGCGTATTCGCATCTCTCTCCTGAAGCACTTCACCACAGCAGTATATGGGAATTAAATCATTTTTGAGAGCTTTTACTACTTTAAGCGCAATAATATCGTCATTCTCTCCAAAATAAAATCTACGTTCTGAATGACCGAGAATAACATATTTCACACCTGCCGACTTGATCATCTCAGCCGACAGTTCCCCTGTATATGCGCCATGATCAAACTGACTCATATTCTGAGCTCCACATTGAAAATCATTTTGTTGTGCAATGTCAGAAGCTAATTCCAGATATAATGATGGTGGACAAACAATTACTTCTACGTTATCAGGCCTTGATTCATTTAAGTTATCTGCGATATCAAACAATAAACTCTCAGCTTCAGTGAAAGTTTTATTCATCTTCCAGTTCCCGGCAACTATTCTTTTTCTCATCTCTATAAATTGATTTGATATATTAAATACCTCTATGTCAACTTAATACGCGGATCAAGCCATGCATAAATAATATCCACAAAGATATTAATAATTACAAGAAGGACTGCGATGAAAAGAACAGATCCCATCACAACAGGGAAGTCGTACTTTTCAAGTCCATCAACAATAACCACTCCAATACCTTTCCAGTCAAAGATATACTCAACAAATACTGCGCCAGCCATTAAAGAAGCGAACCAACCTGAAACTGTAGTCACTATAGGGTTAAGAGCATTACGTAAACCATGCCGGTATATAACCCTTCGTTCACTGAGGCCTTTTGAACGCGCAGTTCTGATATAGTCCTGAGAAAGAACCTCCAGCATAGAACTTCTGGTAAGTTCAATTATTATTGCCAATGGCCTGATGCCAAGTGTAATAGCCGGGAGAATGATATTCTTGAGGTCCAAATATTCTCCTCTGCCAAAATCATCAACGGTATATAGCGAACCAAACATTCTTAGGCCTGTATAATCAGCAAGTACATATGCAAATAGCCATGCCATCAGTATCGCGGCAAAGAAGGATGGCAATGACATTCCAAGCACTGAAACAAAGAGTGACACCTTGTCAAAGAAGCTATCTTTGTGTATGGCAGTCAGAATTCCAATGAAAATGCTTACAATCACAGCAAAGCCCATTGAGACCGTAGCCAACAGCATCGTGTTGGGAAATGCCTGTGCCAATATTTCTGATACTTTACGCTTGCTTTGATATGATCTCCTTAAGTATGGTTTCTTTAGAATTAACTGTGATTCACCAACAGTCGTGATTACTATAAAAGGCGCGTATTTTGCACTGTCAGGATACCATAAGCTTTCAGTATTCGATATATTGTGCACTGACAACGGAGAAAGGTCATTTAAAAATCTCAGATACTGTTGATGAACCGGGGCATTTAATCCCAACTCACGATTAATTGCTTCAACAGATGCCATATCTGCCCTTTGGCCGAGCATCATACGAGCAGGATCGCCGGGCAGAATGTTAAAAAGAAAGAACACTAATGTTATTACTCCAAGGAGTACAAAAATACCATAGTAAATTCTTCTTATAACAAAACGCAACATAGCAATTAGTGAACAGTCAACATTTTGTCTTTAAATTTCCTGTATTCCATAAAGTCGTTATGACTCCACTTATCAATAACCACACCATCTTTCATCAAGATTAAGCCGGGATTTGCCCTTACCATTGTCTTCAGAGTAACATCATCAGCCTGAAAAAACATTAACCTCAAATCCAGTTCAGTGCTAATCTTGTCTATCTCTTCAGGTAGTGAGCTGGTTAGAACTATGAAATTGTATCCATCTCTTATTGATTGCCGGGCAAATAGATCCATATCAAGAAGGCCTTGTTTGTTGGCTTTTTCAATATCCCAGGATACCAGGATGAAATTTTTGCCAGGTGTCCTTATTATCAAATCAGTCACATCATTACCTTCAAGGTCAACAATCTGAAGGTCCGCACCATATCGCAGATTTGGATCATCAACACGTTGATTGACAAATTCCCATTGACTCATCCATAAAGAATCATTGAAAGGATAATTAGGCAGCAAAAACTCTTTTTCCTCAGCGGTTGCCTTATTTCGGTAAGTAACATAATATTTGACAGGTAAGGCGCTATCTGCTTCCGTATACATTTTGTTACCCTTCTTCCAGTCCATAAAATCAATAATGGGGAGGTGCTGATAGCAATAAAAACACAATGCAATGAAGAGGGCAGTCACAATACCGGCAATGCCATATGCTTTAATATTGCTACATCTGTCGGATGCTTTCTTACGCCAGCTGAACAAAATTAATGTTGGAACAAATAATAGCACATTCTTGAAAAAAGTCTGCCAATTTGTGAGTTTTATTGCGTCACCAAAACATCCACAGTCAGGAACCGGATTTTCAAGAGCATCATAAAAAGTAAGACAAGTAAAAAATGCCATTACTCCAAGCAACAACCAGGAGCTGACTTTTGGTTTAAGATTTAATAGAATTACAAAACCCAAAACAAACTCCATTGCAGAAAGCAAGACTGAGAGGATTACTGCAGCAGGAGCCATCCATTCAGTTCCCCATACCTGGAAATAATCTTCTAATCGGTATGCAAATCCTAGAGGGTCAATGCCTTTGACAAAACCTGAAAACATAAATACCAGGCCAACAATAATCCTGGAAATAAGATGCAGTATTTTCATAAAAATAAAGTTTAATATAACTTTAGGCTATAAAGCCCTGTTTAATGAAGCATTTAATAAAGTTTTCAACTAATCGGCCTGTTCACTAATTTTAATTAATGCGAAGACTGCATAATTGATAATATCCAGATAATTTGCATCTACACCTTCTGACACAAAAGTTTTTCCCTTATGATCCTCTATTTGCTTAACCCTGAGCAATTTCATCAGGATTATATCAGTAAATGAATTTATCCGCATATTCCTCCATGCTTCGTCATAGTCATGGTTCTTATTGAACATTAAATCCTTTGCAGTAAAAGTGTTCTTGTCATATAGTGCTTCAACATCAGATTTATTCATATTCAACTCATTATCGTAACCTAATTCCAGTTGAATCAAAGCAATTACTGAGTAGTTCACAATACCAATAAACTCAGCTTTCTCATTTTCAGAAACAAGCTGAACTCCTTTAGTTTGAATACTCCTTATACGGTTTGCTTTAATGTAAATCTGGTCAGTAATTGATTCCGTTCTAAGCACTCGCCAGGCAGTGCCATAATCATTCATCTTTGCTAAAAATATATCTTTGCACTCACGGATAACCATATCAAATTGAGAAGCGGTAGCAGAAGCCATATCAAGGGATTAATTTATTATCTGTTTATTTTGGTTCTTATTGGCAAATATAGTGGGTTATCGTGAAAAATGTATGAATTATTTAGAAAACAAAACCATTAGTTGTGGTTCAAAAGTACTGGACTTGAATACTCCCGTTGTAATGGGAATATTAAACCTTACTCCTGATTCATTCTTTGATGGAGGTTCATATGCTACGGATGAAGAATTACTGAATAAAACCGCTACGATGATATCTGACGGGGCTGCAATCATTGATATAGGGGCAGTTTCTACCCGTCCGGGCGCTATAGTTTTATCAGCAAAGGAAGAAATTGAAAGGTTATTAAAACCACTTAAACTTCTTAGGAGAAGTTTTCCTGAAATAATAATATCCATTGATACCTTCCGCAAAAGTGTTGCTGATGCAGCAATTAGTGAGGGAAGCGATATTATCAATGATATTTCAGGAGGCATGCTTGACTCTGAAATGATACAATTTATGTGTTCTCAATCAGCTGCTTATGTATTGATGCATATGCAAGGCACCCCTGAAAGTATGCAACAAAATCCATATTATGATGATGTCGTTAATGAAGTGGATTCTTTTTTCAAACGTCAGCTAAATCCTTTCACTGATGCCAATAAGAATAATATTATATTGGACCCCGGCTTTGGTTTCGGCAAGACAGTAGATCATAATTATAAACTATTGGATGCACTATCTTTATTTAGTTCATATTCATATCCTTTATTGGCAGGTGTTTCTCGTAAATCAATGATCAATAGAGTACTCGGGACCAAACCACCCGAAGCACTTAACGGCACAACAATAATTAATACGATAGCCTTGATGAAAGGTGCGAATATTCTGCGGGTTCATGATGTTAAACCGGCTATGGAAGCTATTAAACTGGTCAATCAATTCAGGCATTCCAATTGAATTGATTAAATTTGCAAAAATCTATGCTCTATGTTAGAATTAGCCGTCCCTTTCTTTATTGGTTTGCGCCTACTGGATATTATCGATATTATTCTGGTTGCATTATTACTTTATGAATTATACCAACTGGTTAAGGGAACAGCCGCTATCAACATATTATTGGGTATTATTGCAATATTCCTTATATGGAGGCTTGTCAGAATTCTTGAAATGGAATTGCTCTCTGAAATATTAGGAGCATTTATTAGTGTGGGATTCATTGCATTGATTGTTGTCTTTCAGCCTGAAATAAGGAAGTTCCTGCTGATGATCGGGACACCCTCTTACATCAGGAGAAAGAATAACCGGTTCCTCTTTTGGAAAATAAGCCATGATAATGAAGAGATTCTAAGTATTGATCCTATAATCCAGGCCTGTCATAAAATGGCTAATACGAAAACCGGTGCGCTAATTGTTATAAGCAAAGTAAATGATCTAAATGAGGCTGTTGAGTCAGGGGAGATCATCGACGCCCGAATATCAGAGCAACTTATTGAGAATATCTTTTATAAGAACTCACCTCTTCACGATGGTGCAATGATTATCAAAAATAATAAAATCTACGCAGCCAGTTGTATTCTGCCTGTTTCAAAGAATGATAATTTGCCTGCTCACATTGGTCTGCGGCATCGGGCAGCAGTTGGTATAACAGAAAAATCTGATGCCGTGGCATTGGTTGTTTCTGAACAAACAGGAAAGATCTCTTTATGTAAAGCGGGGCAACTTGATATGGATATTCAACCTGCCCGACTTAAAACAATCCTGGAAGAAGAATTTAATCTGCCTTCAACAAACTAACAATCTATTTACCAATTTATAAATAGAAGGATGTTTGCCAAACTATAAATAGTGGTAGTATATTTAATTATTGAGCATTAGCAGCAGCATTCCGTTCAAATTCCTCAACCAATTGCTCAGGTGTTTTACCCAAATTCTGAATGGCAGCCTGAGCGTCGTCAGCTAATTCATGATCAGGAAATCTATGAATAAAATCGCGGTATATCTCTGAAGCACTACCAAGTTTACCAAGCAGGTTTTCATATACGTAGGCTTTAAGAAAAACTGTTTCAGCATATCGGGGGCTTTGTGGATATTCATTGATTGAGCGATCAATCAGCTTTAGGGCAACTTCCCCCTTTCCCATGCCCATACTCAAATTAACTGCCCTGTATAAATACATTGCCGCAGCTGTATCTTGAGGATAAGTATCAACAAAACCGGTATATAATGCGAGTAATTCATCAAGTTTTGCAGCTTCAGGGCGGGCTGCCTGCTGCTTTAGATTTTCTTCAAGTTCTGAGATCCTGGAAACTTCTTTATCACGCTTTGATGTACAACTTATTGCTATTAATGCAACAGGCAATAGCATAAGTATAAACCGCCTTAGGTTGTTCATGATCATGAATTCTTCTTTTTGAGGTCCGGAAATATCATCTTATAGTCGGTATTAACAATACCCTTGGTTATGTCTGATAATTTGCGCTTTAGCATCATTCGTTTTAAAGGATTTATATGATCAACAAAAAGCACCCCATCAAGATGATCATACTCGTGTTGAATAACACGCCCTAATGCGCCTGAAATCACTTCATCATGAAACTCAAAATTCTCATCATAATACTTAATGTGAACATTAGGTTTCCTGATTACATCTTCTCTTATTTGAGGAATACTAAGACAACCTTCATTAAAAGACCACTCTTCGCCTGTTTCTTCTACAATCCTGGCATTGATGAACACCCTCTTCATGTTTTCTTCGCCGGGATATTCTTCTTTATAAGGCGTTGTATCAATCACAAACAGCCTGATACTTCTGTTTACCTGAGGAGCAGCCAGTCCAACACCGTTTGACGCGTACATTGTTTCAAACATATCCTCAATTAATTGATTGAGCCCGGGATAATCCTTATCAATATCCTCAGCTACCTTCCTCAGAATCGGATGGCCATACGCAACAATAGGAAAAACCATAATTCTATTTATTATTTAATCAATAATAACCACTTTAGCTTGTGCCAATTCATTACAACTAAAGAACACAAGTCTTATTAATTCATGCATACTTCTTCAACCAATCGCAATTTGCTCAAGATATGATTGCAATAGAATGGTTGCACTTACAGTATCTATCAATGCTTTATCTTGACGATCTTTCTTTTTTAA
>CALCQV010000123.1 GCA_937894795.1 uncultured Bacteroidales bacterium | reverse complement strand
ACATGAAGAATACCTAAGAGGTGAAAGGCTGTTCCATGGGTTGATTCCATTAAAAAACGGGGGTAGCTTCAATTGCACAAATTGCCATAATACCGTCACCAGCGACTCCCTGAACTGGAATCCCTCAGCAATGGACCTTGCCAATTCATTCATGGATCCTAAGGGAATGAATATATACCAATCAATGGGGCAGCCGGTTTCTGAAAAGATGCAACTGGCACACACTGATATAAAGATGAGTGAGGATGAGGTATACTATATTGCTGCCTACCTGTCGCATATCAGCACCGGACAGTTGGCTGAGCATAAGATATTCCCGGTCAGGCTTATACTCTTCCTGGCTTTTGGATTCCTGATGACCCTGGCCATCATTGATCTGCTCTTCTTACATAAAATAAAATACAAAATCATCCATATTGCAGTGCTGCTTACAGGCATTGCCGTACACACAGGCCTTGCAGTTGTTGAAGCACAGAATCTAAGCCGTACGAAGAATTACGCACCCGACCAACCAATAAAGTTCTCACATAAAATACATGCCGGTGATAACAAAATTGACTGCCGTTACTGCCACAACACAGTTGACTATAGCAAATCGGCAGGTATCCCTTCAAACAATCTCTGTCTGAATTGCCATAATGTAGTCAGAACAGGCACCAATTCAGGCAACTTTGAAATAAACAAGATTCACAGGGCTGCAAATTCAGGTAAGCCAATTGAATGGATCAGGGTGCATAACCTTCCTGATCATGCTTTTTTCAACCACTCCCAGCATACCAAAGCCGGAAATATAGCATGCCAGACCTGCCATGGTAAAGTGGAAGAAATGCACATACTGAAACAGGAAAATGATCTGTCCATGGGGTGGTGTGTTAACTGTCACCGTGATACTGAAATCAACTTCAAGGGTAACAAGTACTATTCCACATACAAAAATCAGCAGGTAACTGATGAAAACGGGAATACGTCACCTGTCACCGTGGAAAGCATAGGTGGAATTGATTGCATGAAATGTCATTATTGATTTTGTAAACTTTAATTATCCATACTAACCTCTGTCGTAAATGGAAAAAAAATACTGGAGCAGTGTTGAAGTTTTAAATGGAGAAACGCCCAAAGCTCAGGAGATTGACAATTCTGATGAAAGATCATTGCTTGAAATCATTGATGAAGAGATCACGGCAAAACCTTCTTCGCGGCGCAACTTCCTGAAGTTTTGCGGGTTTAGTTTCGCGGGTGCTGCCATTGCCTCGAGCTGTGAAAATCCTGTTAAAAAAGCCATCCCATATCTTAATAAGCCTGAAGAGGTGACTCCCGGCATGGCAAATCATTATGCTTCAACCTATTTTGATGGATTTGAGTATAATGCCATCATTGTGAAGGTGCGTGATGGACGGCCAATAAAAATTGAGGGTAATCAGTTTTCCTCCATCAGCAGGGGTAGAACAACCGCCAGGGTCCAAGCCTCCCTTCTCAGCCTTTATGACGGTATTGCCCGACTGAAAAATCCTGTCAAGGATGGTGCTGAAACCAACTGGGCTCAAGCTGACAATGATATAGTAGCTCGATTAAGGAATGTAGCAGAAGCTGGACAACAGACAGTGATACTAACGTCAAATGTCATCAGTCCATCCACCCGGACCCTCATCAATGATTTTCTGCTAATATTTCCCGGTAAGCATGTTGTTTATGAACCTGTTTCTTATACAGGGATGTTGCTTGCAAACAAAGTGAACCTTGATATTAATGGAATACCTGATTACCTTTTTGATAAAGCAAGTATAATAGTGTCATTCTCTGCTGATTTTCTTGGCACCTGGCTTTCTCCTGCTGAGTATGCTTTTCGCTATGGCATAGCCAAAGATCTTCAAAATGGACGCACTGAAATGGTTAAGCATTATCAGTTTGAAAGCGGCCTCTCCATTACAGGCAGCAAGGCCGATGAACGCTATCCCATAAAACCTTCAGAAGAACCGGGAGTTATACTTCAGTTGTATAATGAAATTGCAAAACTGGCAGGCCAAACTACCGTCACTTCGGGAATAAAACACCCTGCAATAGAGAAAATTGCTGCCACACTATGGAGTTTAAGAGGTAAATCAATAGTGGTTTCCGGAAGTAATGACCCTGATGTGCAGATGGTGATAAATGCTATCAATGCCTTGCTTGACAACTATGGCAATACCCTTGATCTGAACCGCCTGCTCCTTACAAATCAGGCAATTGACAGCGACATGAACCTGTTGGTTGAGGAGATGAAAAATGGAACCGTAGGTGGCCTTATTATGTGGAATTGTAATCCTGCATTCGATTATCACCAGCCGGAAGATTTCATTGAAGGTTTAAAGAATATGAAGGTCACCGTTTCAATGAATGGCACGGTGAATGAAACCAACGAACACTTCCGTTATGTGTTGCCGGCACATCACTATCTGGAATCATGGGATGATGCTGAACCCAAAACGGGAGTCTACAGCCTCGCCCAACCTGTAATACGTAATATATTCAACACCCGTCAACCGCAAGATAGCCTGTTAAAGTGGATGGGCAGTACAACAGATTATTATCAGTACATAAAAACCAACTGGCTCTATCGGTCTGTCATTATTCCAGAATCTGAATGGAATGCCACTTTACAAAAAGGTGTTTATGAAATTGAAACTCCTGTTAGAAATTATAGTTTCAATGGCACATTATTGAATGATTCGCTGGCTGCAATTGCAGCGAAAGTAAAACAATCTGCCAACAACATTGAGGTACAGGCATATACCGGCATTGCCCTCGGCAATGGAATTCATGCCAATAATCCATGGCTACTGGAATTGCCTGATCCCATTACCAAGGTTTCATGGGATAACATAGCATCCATTTCAGCGGCCACTGCACAGAAACTAAATCTTATAACCGGAAGCCTCATCCTTATTAACGGATTAAAGTTTCCTGTTTACATACAACCCGGCCAGGCTGATGATACCATCTCAGTGGCATTGGGATACGGGCACATCAAATACGGCAAGGTTGCAACCGGCATTGGCAGCAATGCCTATAAACTGGTAACGTATGATAATAACAGCCGTTGCAGGAATAAAATAACCGGTGTTGAAATAAAACCGCTTGCAGGTGAATATCCTCTTGCCATCTCACAAAAGCACGGCAGTCTGGAAGAGAGGCCTATAGTGCGTGAAACCATCCTTTCGAGGTACAAGGAAAATCCCGAAGCCGGCAATGAACTGCACGCTGAATTTGAAAAGAAGCATGTTACCCTTTACAAGGAAAATCAGTTCCCAGGGCATCACTGGGCTATGGGTGTTGACCTTAACAAATGTGTGGGTTGCAGTACCTGCGTTATTGCCTGTCAGGCTGAGAATAACATTCCGGTAGTCGGAAAGGAGGAAGTTCAAAGAACCAGAATCATGCACTGGATGAGGATTGACCGTTACTATTCAGGTGACCTTCAAAATCCCGAGGTAGTATTTCAACCCCTTGCCTGTCAACACTGCGACAATGCTCCCTGTGAGAATGTATGCCCTGTATCGGCAACAAACCATAGCAGTGAGGGACTGAACCAGATGGCTTACAACCGTTGCATCGGAACCAAATACTGTATTAACAACTGTCCTTACAAGGTTAGGAGGTTTAACTGGTTCAGATACGCAACCAATGAGAAGTTTGATTACAATATGAACTCTGATCTTGGCAGGATGGTGCTAAATCCCGATGTTACAGTGCGTGAACGAGGAGTGGTGGAGAAGTGTACCTTCTGTGTACAGCGCATCCAGGAGAAAAAGCTGCAGGCCAAGCTGGAGAACCGTCCTTTGGCTGACGGCGACATACTGCCGGCTTGTGTACAGTCGTGTCCTGCCGATGCACTGGTATTTGGTGATCTGAATGATCCGGAGAGCAAAATCTCCAGGTTTTACAAGGATCCCCGTAACTATCACCTGTTGGAAGAGCTGCATACCCTGCCTTCAGTAGGATATTTAACCATGGTACGAAACAAGGAAGAGCATAATTCATAGAAAGATTTTCACAATCACATAAAAGCACATACTTTATGTACAAAACTGAAGTCAGAGGGTCATTAATCCATGGTAATAAGAATTACCACCAGATAAGTAGTGACATCATTGCTCCCATTGACCAACCCATTCCCTTATGGTGGAAGGCGGCATTTGGAGTCAGTATGCTTGCATTGCTTTATGGGGTGATAGCCATTTATATTACCGTCACAGTAGGCATTGGCACCTGGGGTGTCAATAACTCTGTAGCCTGGGGATGGGAGATTATAAACTTTGTTTGGTGGATTGGAATAGGCCATGCCGGTACGGCATTCTCCATATTCCTGTTAATCCTGAGGCAGAAGTGGAGAACATCCATCAACAGGGCTGCCGAAGCCATGACGGTTGTTGCGGTAGGTTGTGCGGCACTCTTTCCCGGTATTCATATGGGAAGAATATGGCTCGCCTTCTACATATTCCCCTACCCTAACACCCGCGGCCCTTTATGGGTAAACTACAATTCACCACTGTTCTGGGACTTCATAGCCATCAGTGCTTACCTGCTGATCTCCGCTTCATTCTGGTATTTCGGCATGGTTCCCGACTTTGCTACCATACGTGACAGGGCTACCTCCAAGGTCAAGAAAGCGGTTTATGGCTTCTTTGCCTTTGGCTGGACAGGCTCCACCAAGGAGTGGTTAAGATATGAATCATTAAGCTATGTGCTTGGCGGAATTGCTGCCGTGCTGGTGGTTTCTGTCCACTCCATAGTATCAACTGACTTTGCATCATCGGTAATACCGGGTTGGCATACAACCATTTTCCCGCCTTACTTCGTTGTGGGGGCTATATTCTCAGGCTTTGCAATGGTAATGACCCTTATGATCATCATCAGGAAGCTTTACAAATTCCAGGATTATATAACCGACTCCCATCTCAATGCCATAGCCAAAATACTGGTATTCATCTCCCTTATCATGGGAACGGCCTATGCCACTGAGATATTCATTGCCTGGTACTCAGGAAGCGACTACGAGATGTTTACTTTCTTCAGGAACCGTATCACGGGCGATTACGCCTTCCAGTTTTGGGCTATGGTTATTTGCAATGCCTTTATCCCACAGTTGTTCTGGTTTAAGAAGGTGAGAAAAAGCCTTACCATGGCTTTCATTATATCCATATTCATCAACATAGGCATGTGGTATGAACGTTTCAATATCATAGTGACTTCCCTGTCAAAGGACTACCTGCCCTCCAGCTGGACAACCTACAATCCCACATGGGTTGAAATAGGATTCTATATAGGCACCCTGGGAATGTTTGTTGCCGGAGTACTTCTATTCTTTAAGTACATACCAATGATAGCCATCTCAGAAGTAAAGGGTGTATTGAAAGCCACTACATTAAATCCAACCGATAATAAAATAAGTCATCATGAATAGTCAGCATATTATTAGTGTATTTGATGAGGAGGAAAAGCTACTGTCAGCTATTCACAAAGTAAAGGAAAAGGGAATAAAGATTGCCGAGATCTACACGCCCTATCCGGTAAACGAAGCCATAGAAGCTATGGGAAAGAAATCAAGGTTTACCCTTGCCGCCTTCCTGTTTGGCTTTGCAGGTGCAGTAGCCGTGCTGGCTTTTCTGATGTATACCGCCGTTTTCGACTGGCCCATAAACTATGGAGGAAAGCCTACCAATGCCTTCCCTTCATTCATCGTTGTCACCATCGTTCTTACCATCCTGACCATTACGCTGGCCAGCCTTTTCACTTTTTCCGTAAGGGCAAAGGTATATCCGGGCAAATCATTTGTAATGCCTGATGAACGATCCATGGATGATAAATTCATTATGGTCTTCAATAAAGAAGAGAACATTGCAATTCCCATTGATCTGATTGGCCTGTTACGTGAAGAAGGCGCTACTGAGATAATTCAAAAAGAGCTTCAACCCTTAATATAAATATCGATGACAAAGAGACTTTCACCTATATTAATTGCTTGTAGTTTAATGTTGCTGTTTACATCGTGCGACAGGAAGCGCAATGACAAAGGGTATGAGTATTTTCCCGACATGGCACACTCACTTGCTTATGAAACCTATGCGCCCAATCCCAATCTTAGTGCAGGACAATCAATGCTGTTGCCGGCACCAAACACCATCCCCATGGAGATGATGGCTTATGCCTATGATGCAACCATTGAAAGCAGGGAGCTGGCTGCCCGTGAATTAATCAATCCGGTAACCCTTAATGAAGAAGCACTCATAAGAGGAAAAGAGCAATTTACCGTTTTCTGTGCCCAGTGCCATGGTGTATCAGGCAATGGCGACGGTTTCCTATACACCTCCGG
>CALCQV010000122.1 GCA_937894795.1 uncultured Bacteroidales bacterium | reverse complement strand
CTGGTGTTCTTATTTAAAGCTAGAAGCAGATTTTCTATGCAATAGCCCTGCTTGCAGTGATCATTATCATCTTTGACTTTTCAGAGAAGGTGGATGATTTCATTGAAAAAAAGCCTTCCACCCATGCCATCATCTTTGAGTACTACTTCAACTTCATTCCATTCTTCATCAATAAATTCAGTGCTCTTTTCACGTTCATTTCAGTGATCTTCTTCACCTCAAAGATGGCTTCCGATACAGAGATCATTGCCATACTGAACAGCGGGGTGAGTTACAGAAGATTGCTGCGCCCCTATCTCATGGCCGCTACCTTCATTGCGTTGCTTTCATTTATCCTTACCAACTTTATCATTCCTGAAACCAGTGAGAATATGCACGAGTTCCAGAAGAAATACCTTAAGGGGGAGAAAATCGGTAATCGCGGGAACATCCATATTCAGGTTGATCCGGGTGTGTTTGCCTACGTTGAAACCTACAATATCAAAGAGAACTCAGGTTTCAGGTTTGCTCTTGAGAAATTCAATGAGAAAGGAATGACTTCAAAGCTGACGGGCGACTACATAAGATGGGACAGCACCAATCAGCGATGGACCGTTGAAAACTGGGTGAAGCGTATCATCACCGATAAAGGAGAGAAAATTACCAAGGGGGCTAAATTTGACACCACCTTAAAGCTGACTCCCGATGATTTCAATATTGACGTAGATTATGCCGTTTACATGAATTACTCTGAATTACGCGACTTCATTGATACGGAGAAGATGCGCGGATCAGGCAGTTTGATGAAATTCCAGGTTGAGAAACATTCAAGAATAGCCTTCCCCTTTGCCACCATCATTCTCACCGTAATAGGAGTTTCACTCTCATCACGCAAAGTGCGGGGTGGCATAGGATTGAACCTTGGCATTGGCATAACCATCTGCTTTGCCTTTATCCTCTTCATGCAGGTTACCACGGTGTTTGCCACCTTCAGCAATCTGCCGCCGGTAGTGGCGGTTTGGATACCCAATGTATTGTTTGGGTTGCTTGGCATTTATCTGCTGAAAGTTGCCCCGAAATAGCCTCCTGCACAAGGCTGCCATGTCATTTATCCGCAGGTGTTACCCGTCCACACGAAATAGCCGGGGAAGAGGCCGTTAACATCAGGCATCTCCCTGAACAGTCCAAAAATTGCGGATCCACTGCCACTCATGGAAGCATAAAAGGCCCCCTTGTTGTACAGGGTTACCTTGATTTCCAATAATTGCGGGTAATAGCCAAACAGAGGCTTCTCAAAATCATTCACCAGCAACTCAGTCCAGTGCTCTTCATTGCCGGTTAAAGCATCCGCATCAGGGAGCATTTGATTGGTGGGCTGTACTTTACTGTAAGCCCATGAGGTGGATATGGAGAAATCAGGAATCACAATCACTATATGATAAGATGGCAGATGCATGAACTTTTGTGTCGGCCTGCCTTTATCTTCAATCAGCTGAGGCTTGTTGACAATGAAAAACGGACAATCATTTCCCAGGGTTGAGGCCATCATTTCAAGCTCATTGTTGCATATTTTGATATCAAACATCCTGCGCAGGAGCGTAAGTACAGAAGCGGCATCTGAAGAACCTCCGCCTAACCCTGAACCGGCGGGTATGATTTTATGCAGATGCATTTTTACATTGCCGGTATTATAGTTGGCCTGCATCAATCGATAGGCCCGTACACAAAGATTCTGCTCATCAGGCCCGTCAACAGGCACCCCCGAAGCATGAAATGAAAAGTCATCGGCCGAAGGCACAATTTCCAATGCATCACACAGGTTAACAGGTATCATATAACTCTGTATGTTATGATACCCGTCACTGCGCTTGTTGAGTATTCTCAGGCCCAGGTTGATCTTGGCATTTGGAAATACAATCATCGGCAACGATTATTATTGATATTATTAACAGGCTCATGTATCAGCCTATTGCAAATGTATGAAAGAAAAAGTTCTGATTTGATGCCGGCAACGTAAACTAACTGCACTCCATTTGCGTTTTAGACTAACTTTGTAATCTAAACAACAATATATGACCCTCATAAATTCAGTTATTTCATGGTTCATGAAAAAGCGGATGCATCAGATTGAACTCTTCATGAAATACCCTCTGGATGTACAGGAAGAATGGTTCAGGAAGCTGATAGCAGCGGGCAGGCAAACAGAATGGGGCAAGAAGCACAACTACCAATCCATAAACAATTACGAACAATTTGTAAAACAGGTACCGGTTTCAGAATACGATGATTTGAAACCCTATATTGAGCGACTGAGGCGAGGTGAACAGAATTTACTTTGGAATTCAGAAATCAAGTGGTTCGCCAAGTCGTCGGGCACCACCAGCGACAAGAGCAAGTTTATACCTGTAAGCCAGGAAGCCCTTGATGAATGTCACTTCAAAGGTGGCAAAGATCTGTTATCCATCTATTGCAATATCAACCCTGACACCCAGGTATTCACAGGCCGGTTACTGGGCATGGGCGGCACCCATATATCTGATAATCCTGACATTGGAACGTATGTGGGTGATGTATCAGCCATTATTATGGAAAACCTGCCGGCATGGATTGAGCTTATACGCACACCCGAGTTATCAGTGGCCCTGATGAATGAATGGGAGAAGAAAATTGAAAAAATAGCCACCATCACCAGCAGGGAGAATGTAACAAATATTACCGGAGTACCCTCATGGACTCTGGTATTGCTGAAGCGAATTCTGGAGATCACGGGCAAGGATAATATCAGGGAGGTATGGCCAAACCTGGAACTGTTTGTTCATGGGGGCGTGAGTTTCCTGCCTTACAAACAACAGTTTGAAAAGCTCATTGCAGGCCCCATGAATTATCTGGAAACCTACAATGCTTCAGAAGGATTTTTTGGAATTCAGGACCGCCGGCATGCTGATGACATGCTCCTGATGCTTGATTATGGAATTTTTTATGAATTTATACAGGTAAATGAAACGGATCAGTCATTGCGCGATGCGATTCCATTGCATGAAGTGAAAACCGGTGTTAATTACGCTATGCTCATTTCGACCAATGCAGGGCTTTGGCGGTATCAGCTGGGCGACACGGTGGAGTTTACCTCCACTGATCCCTACAGGATAAGAATTACAGGGCGCACCCGTAATTTCATCAACGCCTTTGGCGAAGAACTGATTATTGATAATGCCATCAAGGCATTGAAAACCGCCTGCGATAAAACCGGTGCCATGATCAGTGATTTCACGGCTGCCCCTGTTTATTTCGGTGAAAACAGCAGCGGCGCCCATGAATGGCTCATAGAATTTGATAAAGAACCCGATGATATTGCCTATTTCACAGAGATACTGGATAATGCCCTGAAAGCCCTGAACTCTGATTATGAAGCAAAACGATATCAGGATATGGTGCTTAATGAACCGCTGATCAGGGTACTTCCCAAAGGCACCTTCTATGAATGGATGAAACAGCACAACAGGCTGGGCGGACAATATAAAGTGCCACGCTTGTCGAATAACAGAAAATTTGTTGAGGAGATTATAAAGCTTGCCACTATTACATCCAATTAATTACCTTTGCTTTGGAACACAATTAAAGCAATCAAGAATTCTATAAACTGATAATCATGCATATAGCAATAGCCGGTAATATAGGCTCCGGAAAAACCACATTAACCGGATTACTGGCAAAACATTTCGGGTGGCAACCTCATTATGAAGACGTTGAAACAAACCCATATCTCCCTTCATTCTATGAAGATATGCAACGCTGGTCGTTTAATTTGCAGATATATTTCCTCAACAGCCGTTTCAGGCAGATTATAGACCTCAGAAAAAGCGGGAAGACGGTGGTGCAGGATCGCACAATTTATGAGGATGCTTACATTTTTGCACCCAACCTGCATGCCATGACGCTGATGACCACGCGTGATTACGATAATTATGCGTCGTTGTTTGAGTTGATGAGTTCATTTGTACAGCCGCCCGACCTGCTTATATATCTGAGGGCAAGTGTGCCTACACTGGTCAATCAGATACAGAAGCGCGGACGTGAATACGAGAACTCAATAAGGCTTGATTACCTTAAGAGCCTTAATGAACGTTATGAAGCATGGATTGAGAGCTACAAATTAGGAAAACTCCTCATTGTGGAAGTTGACAACCTTAACTTTTCAGAGAGGGCTGAAGACCTGGCCAGTATCATTGAACGGATAAATGCTGAATTACATGGCCTCTTCTGATCTCAGGTCCATAGGTATCATCCCTGCACGGTACGCCTCCACCAGGTTTCCGGGTAAACCCCTGGCCCTTATTAACGGGGTGAGCATGATTGAGCGGGTTTACAGGCAGGCCTCCCTGAGCACGAAATTGTCGGGCGTGGTTGTTGCCACAGATGACAACAGGATCTTTGATCATGTGAAGTCGTTTGGCGGCAGGGTTATGCTCACTTCTGACTCACACCGGTCAGGAACTGACCGTATTGCCGAGGTGGTGATGAAACTGAAGGATAAAGGTGAATTATACGATATTGCCTTGAATATACAGGGTGATGAGCCATTCATTCAGCCCTCGCAAATTGAGAAAGTTATAGATATCTTCAGGAACCCGAATGCTGATATTGGAACCCTGGTGAAGCGGATTGAGAAGAGTGAGGATATATTTGATCCCAATGTGGTAAAGGCAGTGGTTGATGCACACGGCAAGGCACTTTACTTCAGCAGGTCGCCCATTCCCTTTGTAAGAAACACCATATCAGACAACTGGCATAAAGAGAATACATTCTATAAACACATTGGAATTTATGGATTCCGGGCCGACACTCTGAACAATATCACCATGCTGGCCCCTTCACCGCTTGAAACAGCCGAATCACTGGAGCAGCTCAGATGGTTATATTATGGATATACCATTTTTACTGCTTTTACTGATATTGAGACAGTTGGCATTGATACCCCTGACGACTTATCAAAACTTATCAACATTTCTTGCTAAAAAGCCGTATGCAGTTTATCTTAGCGCAAAATTATCTATTGCAAATAGGAGTGAATTGCTGACTTAAGAGAGTATGAAAACATTAGCTGCGCAAATAAGTAAACTGCTGTTTGAACACGATTGTGTTATTGTCCCCGGGTTGGGTGGCTTTATCACAAATTACAAGCCTGCAATCATTCACCCACAGCATCATACCTTCCATCCCCCTTCAAAACAAATCATCTTCAATGCAGCCCTCAACAGCAACGATGGTATATTAATCAATGCTTACTGCGGAATATTTGAAACTGATTTCACAACGGCAGCTAAAATTATTGATCAGAAAGTACATGCTATAAGAATATCATTGCTTAAAGGTGAGAGGGTAACGCTGGAGAATATTGGAGAACTGAGCTTAAACAGGGAAAACAATATTGAATTCCACCCGTTGAACAAAATCAACTACTTAGGTGAAGCTTACGGATTAACCAGGTTTGATTATGCACCGGTAAACAGGGAATTAAGCACTCCGATAATTGGAATAAGTCGCCAAACCGCACGTAAGACAATGAAGTGGGCTGCCATAGTTGCTCCAATTGCCGCTTTGGCATTATGGACAACCCTGAACACCGGGACCCTTAACCGCATTTACGATAATTATGCCTCCCTGATTCCGGCAAAAACGGAAACCGCTGAATATAAAGCATCACCCTCACAGGAGTCAGCAAAAAAAACGGCCACACTTGAGGTTGCCAGGGTTGCCCCAGTACAGGAAGTAACGGAAGCTGCTGATGAAGAGGTTCATGTGAATACAACACCGGCCGTTGCAAGTATAAGCTATCATATCATTGCCGGGGCTTTCAGCATACCTGAGAATGCCGGTAAATATGTTGAACAATTGAAGGCTGAAGGCTATCATGCAACGCTGGTAGGCCCTAACCGTAAGAACCTGCACCTGGTAAGCATTCAAAGCTTCAGCAACCAGGAAACTGCCACGGCAAGAATGCATGACCTGCACAGGAATGGCTTCCCAGCAGCATGGATACTTGAAAAAGCCAACTAATACGATTGTTTCAGGATGAATTGCCATCAATTTTAACTTAACCTTATCTTTTAAATTCTGTAATTCATGCCTAAAAAGAAGCATGCACGGTTTGCAGAAAATGCAACTTTCACCCACCTCTTCCAGTTATCATTTGACGATATTCAACGTGGCTTCAGCCTAAAAGGGAAATGGACTGAATTCTTTGGAAATGATAAACCCATTATTCTGGAACTGGGCTGCGGAAAAGGTGAGTACATTGTTGCCCTTTCAGAGCATTACCCTGAAAAGAACTTCATTGGAATAGACATAAAGGGCGCCAGGATGTGGCGTGGTGCGAAAACAACATTCGAGAACAATGTGAAGAACGCAGCCTTTGTCAGAACCCGGATAGATCAGATTGAAGGATTGTTTGGCGAAAATGAGGTGGATGGAATATGGATCACCTTCCCCGATCCACAACCTGCCAAAGAACGGAAACGCCTGACTTCGCCGATGTTTGTAAACAGGTACCGGAAGTTCCTTAAACCGGGCAGCATCATACATCTCAAAACGGATAACCCCGATTTTTTCAATTACACTCTTTCAACCATTCAAAAAGAGGGTTACGAGCTGTTGTTTCATACTTTTGATTTGTATAACAGCAATCTGGAGGATGATGTTATGCTTACGCAAACACATTATGAGAAAATATTTCTTGACCAGGGAGTACCAATAAAATACCTTCGCTTCAGAATATAACCAACAAGCAGGGTGACAGGGATGGCAGTGATTAAAGCTACTTCGCTTAATTGAACTGATGGTTGTTAATTTCAACAATGCCGCATGGATAATGACTCCTTCTTTAATAAGGTATTTGAGGTAGTAAAATGCATACCTTACGGCCGGGTTACCAGTTATGGAGCCATAGCGCGATATCTGGGCTCTGGGGGCTCTTCACGCATGGTTGGCTGGGCTATGAATGCTTCACATCATTCACCTGAGAAAATACCCGCACACCGTGTAGTAAACAGAAATGGAATGCTTACCGGCAAACACCACTTTGAAGGAAGAGATTTGATGCAACGGCTCCTGGAAAACGAAGGAGCCATTATTGAAAAAGATCAAATTGTTAATTTCAGGGAAATCTACTGGGATCCTGCAGAACTCGACAGATTGCTGTAAAACCAAATATTCTTAAAAATAATACTCCCCATTCTACTATTGGTGAAAGATATTCTTCTTATCTTTACGCAATCTAAATAAAGCTTTTTAATTTTATCATGGAATACTCAAAAGAATTAGTAATCAATGCATTAAGGACAGTTAACGATCCTGACCTACACAAGGATTTGGTTACACTTAACATGATTGAGGATGTGACGGTGAGTGGAAACTCGATCTCCTTTAAAGTTGTATTGACCACTCCTGCCTGTCCGTTAAAGAACAAGATTAAGCAAGATTGCCTGGATGCAGTTAAGAAAGTCTATCCTACCGCCGAGGTTTTGATAGAGATGACGTCAAGGGTTAATACCCGCAGGGCAGCGAATCAGCAGATGCTGAGTGGAGTGAAAAACATCATTGCCATTGCTTCAGGTAAGGGAGGCGTAGGGAAATCAACCGTTGCAGCAAATCTGGCAGTGGCACTTGGCAGAACGGGAGCCAAGGTAGGATTGGTAGATGCAGATATTTACGGCCCTTCTGTTCCTTTAATGTTTGGTGAGGTATTCTCAAAGCCTTCAGCTGTTGAGAAAGACGGTAAGGCATTGGTGGTGCCGATTGAGAAATTCGGTATCAAGATATTGTCGATTGGTTTCTTTGTGGATCCTGAAAAAGC